>JAESUI010000318.1 GCA_016763135.1 Flavobacteriales bacterium | reverse complement strand
CATTCCTTCACTATTCAATGCTTCTGCAATAAAATCACGTAATTCCATTATCACATCTTGCCATTCAATTGAATCACTTTTAGTAATAGTAACGAAGTTACCCATTATAAAAACTCCATTAATAAATGGGAAATTAAACAGTTTTTCAGCTAATGGTGATGGACCTCCTACTCGCTGATCAGCTAAAATCTCATACGATTTATCATTGGTAATTAACCATCGGTTTGATACAAATTTCATTGTATTTGGGTTGGGTGTGCTCTCTGCATATATAGTATATGGCGCTTGCTTCTCTTCCATTTTCAATAATTTTACTTGTAAAAGTAAATAAGAATTACTATTTAGAATCAATATAAAGTATAAATTAATAAGTTTTAATTAATTTTAATTCTATAACCATATCATAATATGAAACATTTATTTACATTTTCTCTAATTTTTAGTATGTTATTTGTTACTAAGGCAAAAGGACAACTTAGCTTCTTTAGAAATGGTAATATTACTGTGTTAGAGACAAATGGAGACACTCTAAAAAACCCTTGGGCAGGAGGGTTTAACTCTACCCAATTTTCAGAAATTGATTTAGATTTGGATGGAACAAAAGATCTTATTTCTTTTGATAGAACTGGAAATAGATTGAATACTTTTATTAATGACGGTATTGCAAACACTACTTCATATACTCATGCACCTCAATACATACAAAATTTTCCTAAAATGACAAATTGGGTCTTGCTACGAGACTATAATTGTGATGGTAAAATGGATATTTTCACCGCTTTTAGTGGTGGTATCCGAATATATAAAAACACATCAGCTGGCACGTTAAATTTCACTTTAGTAGATAGTATCCTTAGCTCGAATTACCAGCCTGACTCTACTCCTAATTTTATCCCTTTATATGTCAGCAGTTCTGATTTACCAGCTATCGATGATATTGATGGAGATGGAGATTTAGACATTTTAACTTTTAGTGCCGCTGGTTCTTATGTAGAATATCATAAAAATTTAACCATTGAAAACAATGGAAATTGTGATAGTTTATCTTTTGAATTACGAAATAGATGCTGGGGTTTTTTTAAAGAAAACTCGAGTAACAACAGCGTTACTTTTAATGATACATGCAACTTTAACAATAACAACCCTGAAAAAGGTGCTCAACATGCGGGATCAACTCTATTTACAATGGATGTTGATGCAAACAATAGCAAAGAATTAATACTTGGTGATGCTGCATTCAACAATTTAACCTTACTCTACAATAGTGATTTTAGCCCTAATTTAGATGGTTCTAATATAACAAGCCAAGACACAGCTTTTCCATCAAATCACTCAGGTACATTTCCTGTAGATCTTTATGTTTTTCCAGCAGGATTTTATTTTGATGTTAATAATGATAATGTTGATGACTTAATAGTAGCAACAAATTTTGGTGGCACATGTAAAAACAATGAAAACATTTGGCTTTATGAAAACAATAATGCTACCAACAATCCTAATTTCAATTTGTCAACTAATTCTTTTTTACAAGAAGGAATGATTGAACAAGGCGAGGGTGCATATCCTACATTTTTTGATTACAATGCTGATGGTTTGCTAGATATTGTAATTGGAAATTACGGTGTTTTTGATACTTCATCATCTACGAATTTCAACACCTCACTTTGGCTTTACGAAAACGTAGGCACGCTATTAACACCAATTTTTCAATTAATTGATATGGATTATGCGAATATATCAACAATGAATTTAGATTTAATTGGAAGTCAACCAGGAGTTCGATTAACACCAACTTTTGGAGATGTTGATGGAGATGGAGATGAAGATATGCTAGTTGGAGGATACTGGGGCTACATCCATTATTTTGAAAATACAGCAGGAGCAGGAAACACTGCTAATTTCGTATTAAATCAAGTTCAATATCAAGGAATTGATGTAGGCCTTTTTTCCTCACCTCAACTTGTTGATTTAAATAGAGATTTATTACTCGATTTAGTAATTGGAAAAAGAGATGGATACTTTAGTTATTATGAAAACATAGGAACAAGTAGTTCCCCTAATTTTTCTTTGATTACAAGTACACTTGGTAATGTTCATACAAAAAGATATAACGAATTTAATGGCAATAGTATGCCATTTGTTTATGATGATGCTGGAGTTTACAAGATGCTATCTGGCGCTACCAATGGTTATATTTATCAATTTGGAAATATAGATGGAAACTTAACAGGCACTTTCTCTATAGATTCCTCTTTTCAAAATATCCAAGATGGATCATCGACATCCGTAACTCTAGCGGACATAAACAATGACTCATTTTTAGATTTACTAATTGGTAATTATTCGGGTGGAGTGGTTTATTATCAAGGAGATTTTCCTACCACAACAATTCTAAAGGATAATAATGTTATTGATGAAATAAAAGTTTATCCTAATCCTGCTCAAAATTATATAAACATAGATTTTGGTAAACATCTTACTAATTCTTCTATAGAAATTCTCGATATACTTGGCAAAAGAGTTTATTCCGAAAAAGTAGAATCTCAACAAATCATTGTAAATATTCAAAATTTATCTCTAGGAGTTTATTTTCTGAAAATCAACACTATTTTAGGTGCAACAATTCATAAAATAATTAAGAATTGAGATACTTTATATGTAGTATAATATTAACTTTCATTTGTTGTAATAATTTATACAGTCAATTAGAGTTTAACAGAGACAATTCGATTACTGTACTTAATTACAATGGGGATACCTTAAAAAACCCTTGGGCGGGAGGGTTTAATTCTCCACAATTTTCTGAAATCGATCTCAATTTAGATGGCATCAAAGATTTGTTTGTTTTTGATAAAACTGGAAATAGAATTTCAACTTTCATCAATTCTGGTTTAGCCAATCAAGTTACTTATATTCACGACCCATCTTATATTCAATTTTTCCCAAAAAATTTACATGACTGGGTATTATTAAGAGATTACAATTGTGATAATAAAATTGACATATTTACATCTTCTTCAGGCGGAATGGGTGCTTATAAAAATACATCAACTTCGCAACTCAATTTCACCATAGATACAATACAAATTCACTCTGACAACCAACCAGACTCTATAACCCCAAACTACATTAACATGTTCATCAGCTCAGCAGATATACCTGCTATAGATGATATCGATAATGATGGAGATTTAGATGTTCTGATTTCAAGTGTAATTGGTGATCGTATCGAATACCACAAAAACCTTTCTATGTAAAGATATGGCAATTGTGATAGCTTAGATTTTCAAATAAGAAATAGATGCTGGGGCTATGTAAAAGAAAGTGCAACACAAAATAAGGTCACATTTTTTGATACTTGCTCTATTAATATTGCCAATCCTGAAAAAATCAGTATTCATGACAAACACGCAGGAGGAACATCTATGTTTACATTAGATGTAGATGGAAATGATAGTAAAGATTTAGTTTTAGGAGGTAGCACTTACGATAATTTACTCCTGCTAATTAATGATGATGCTAGTCCTAATCTAACATCATCATCTATTTCAAATCAACAAAGTGATTTTCCAGCTCAAAACATAAGTACAGTAGCTCTAGATTTAGAACACTTTCCTGCGGGCTACTATTTTGATGTAAATAATGATGGTATAAATGATTTGATATGCGCAAATAATAGCACTTCCTTAGCTAAAAACAACACCAATGTATGGCATTATGAAAATAACAATGTCACTAATAACCCAGATTTTAGTCTAGTAACGACTTCTTTCTTACAAGAAGGAATGATAGAAATTGGTGAAGGTGCCTATCCGACTTTTTTTGATCATAATAGTGACGGATTAATAGACATTGTTGTTGGTGGTTATGGTTATTATAACTCAGCAATACCAGAGTATTATGTTTCATCACTTTGGCTATATGAGAACATAGGAACACCAACCAACCCTTCTTATCAATTAGTAGATTCGAATTATGCTAACATGAATACTATGAACTTAGATCTTGGAAATAACTCTAAAACATTAGGTCTTGCTCCTACTTATGGAGATATTGATGGGGATGGAGATATAGATATGATAGTGGGGGATTATATTGGATTTCTTCATTATTTCGAAAATACAGCTGGAGCTGGAAATACAGCTAATTTTGTGCTCAATCAAGCACGATATGCCGGTATTGATGTAGGAAATAACGCAACACCTCAATTAATTGATTTGAATCGAGATTTATTGCTTGATTTAGTAATTGGAAAAGAAAATGGTCTTTTTACTTATTATGAAAATATTGGCTCCAGTTCTGCTCCAATTTTTTCATTTGTGACTGATTCTTTAGGTAAAATATGTACTAGAAGATTTTTTGAGTTTAATGGAAATAGTGTTCCTTATCTTTTTGATGATGATGGGGTTTATAAAATGTTTTCAGGAGCTGCCAATGGATATATCTACTTGTTCGAAAATATAGACGGAAACTTAACCGGTACTTTTTCGATAGATTCTTCTTTTCAAGGAATTTGGGAAGGAATACATTCAACTGTTAATCTGTCTGATATTAACAATGATGGGAAACCGGATATGCTTATTGGAAATTATGCCGGTGGTGCTGCCTTTTATGAAGGAGGCCTATTTACAAGTTCAAATCAAAAAATAGAGGATACCCAATCTATAATTAACATATATCCTAATCCGACAAGGAACACTCTCAATATTGATTTTGGAAAGAATAACATTAAAAATTCTTCTATCGAGATTATGGATCTACTTGGTAAAGTGATTTATAATCAAAAAGTAGAAAACAACAATATTGTTATTGATTTACAAAAACTACCTCAAGGAATTTATTTACTAAAATTCAAAAATAATTTAGGAAGTGAAATTCACAAAATCATTAAGCATTAGCACTAACTCGTTAAGCTACTGTTAATTATAGTTCTAAAAAATCTACTAGCCTATTTTTCATTAAATTTGTGTTATAATTTTATGAAAAACACCTTCAAATATCTTATTAGCTTCTCTATGGTGCTAATCCTCTTGGTATCTACACTACAGTTTAGTCTTTATAAAATGGAGTGTTTAACAAGTGGTAATACCACAATAAGTTTATCTGAATTTAAAGATTGTAACAAAACAAAAAAAGAAGAAAATCCTATTTCTCAAAAATGTTGTGATTTTAATAACATCACATTGGATTTTGATTACAATTCTAAAATTAATTCAGAAAAGATCAAAATTTTCAATACACCTCTATTGGTTTTAGATATTAGCAATATCTTATTAAAAAGAGTATTCACAAGTTCAAATTTTAATTTTTACACCAATTTACCACCTCCTAGTGGTTATGAACTACTCAAAGTAGTTCAAGTTTTCAGGTTATGATTCTTTTTTCTTAATCTATTTTTTAAATAGGTTAAATGTGCTATAAGAAGCTTATAGTACATGTAAGATAATTTATTGATCATCTTATAAAATTTGAATTATGAACAGGCTATGCCTGAGATAATTATTGAAAGGCTAAAATTACTTCAAACACCATCTCAAATCTTAAGCCGATACCACAATCATTAACCTTATGAAAATATTATTAATAACATTTACCTTTTTATTACTGACGCTGACAACTAATGCCCAAAAAAGCATTAAAGGTTTTGTTTTTGAAAATAAAAATGGAGAAACACCAGTACCTTTAGCAAATATCTATTGGCAAGGAACTACAATTGGAGTTGTTGCGGATATGGATGGCAACTTCGAAATTATTGAACCTGAAACATACCCTGCAAATCTAATTGTGAGTTTTGTTGGGTATATACCAGATACAGTTACATTCAATTCTTATCAGAAAAAAATTGAAATTAAATTGAAAAATGTAGTTGGTTTAGATGAGTTTCAGATTACTGAAAGGCAATCAAGCACATTTATTAATACAATAGACCCTATTCATGTAGAAACAATAACTTCTAGAGAGTTAGCAAAAGCCGCCTGTTGTAATATATCAGAAAGCTTTGAAACTAATGCATCGGTAGATGTAAACTTTACCGATGCAGTATCTGGAACCAAAAAGATTCAGATGCTTGGTTTAGACGGAGTTTATACGCAGATTCAATATGAAAATCTACCTTTAATAAGAGGGTTATCATCTGCTTACGGTTTAACTTTTATCCCTGGAACACAAGCAGAATCTATCCAAATTAAAAAAGGTGCAGGCTCTGTATTAAATGGTTATGAATCAATTACCGGACAAATAAACTTAGAGTTACATAAACCAGAGAAAGCAGATAAACTTTACTTAAACCTTTATGGAAATATTATGGGTAGAGCCGAAATAAATCTTCAAACTGCTCAAAAAGTAAATGATAAATGGGGAACAATAACCATGGTTCATGCAAGTAATCAAAGTTTTAGTCATGACAAGAATAATGACAACTTTGAAGATACTCCTTTAAGAACACAATACAATTTGTTTAATCGTTGGAAATATAGAGGAGAAAAACGTGTTTTTCAAGTAGGGTTTCGAGCTGTTTATGATGATTTAACCGCAGGACAAATTAAAGCTAATGAATTAGAACCATTGTATGTAATTGGTGTTCAAACTAAACAATTTGAAGTTTTCACAAAAAATGGATTCTTATTCCCAAAACAACCTTATAAAAGTATAGGAATATTAAATAGTTTCAGAATTCACGATCACCAATCTACCTATGGTTTAAAATCTTATGATGCTAGACAATATAGTGGCTATATGAATTTAATATATCAAACCATAATTGGGCAAACCGACCATAAAATAAAGTTTGGGGGAAGTTTTGTTTATGACAATTTTGATAAAAATTTAAACAACTCATATAAATTTGGAAAGGTTGAAACTGTTCCTGGTGTTTTTGTGGAATATGCTTATAATGCGGAGAAAAAAACTGCGTTAGTATTAGGTTTTCGAGGAGATCATCATAATAAATTTGGTGCTTTTATAACCCCAAGAGCTCATTATAAATATAATTTTACCGATCAATCGGCTTTCCGCTTATCTGCGGGAAGAGGATTTAGAACAGCCAATCCAATCATTGAAAATTCTGGAGCAGCTATGGCAAGTTCAAGAAATATCGTATTAAACGACAATGATTTATTGCCAGAAATAGCTTGGAACTATGGAACAAGTATTACTCACATTTTTGAAATTGCAGGAAAAGAAATGAATGTTTCTTTTGATTATTACTACACTGATTTTACTAATCAAGTAGTAGTAGATTTAGAAAACCCTCGAGAAATTTCTTTTTATAATTTAGATGGAAAGTCTTATTCCCACAGTCTACAAGCTGAATATTCTATAGAAATTACTAAAGCGTTAGAATTAAAAACTGCTTATAAGTGGTACAACACAAAGACTACTTACAACGATGAGTTAAAAGAAAAGCCATTAACACCCAAAAATAGAGTATTAGTCAATATTGGCTATATCACTAATTTTGATAAATGGAAGTTTGATTTAACAGCTAATTGGTTTGATGTGAGTAGAATTCCAAGCACAACAAGTAATTCTTTCGAAAACATTGTAAATAATCAATCAGAGTCTTATTATACTATAAATGGCCAAATCACAAAAGCATTTAAGGTTTTGGAAGTGTATTCAGGCGTTGAAAATCTGCTTAATTATAAACAAGAAAATCCAATAATAGCAGCAAATGACCCTAATGGCTCAAATTTTGATGCTTCATTAATTTGGGGGCCAGTTATTGGTAGGAACATCTATTTTGGATTGAGATATAAAATCAAATAACAAGGTATACCTGAAATTATTAAACGTAAAAAATAAATAAAATGAAAAATTTAATCACAGTAATACTCATTACATTATTTGCAGTAAGCTCTAACAATGTAATGGCACAAAAAGCAAAAAAAACAGAAGCTATTGTAATCAAAACTTCAACACAATGTGGTATGTGTAAAACAAGAATCGAGAAAGCCATGGCCTATGAAAAAGGTATTTTATCATCTAACTTAAATGTTGAAAAAGCAGAATTAACAGTTATTTATAAGCCTTCTAAAACATCACCTGATAAAATAAGAGAAGCCATAAGTCTGGTTGGGTATGATGCTGATAATGTGAAAGCAAATAAAAAGGCTTATGATAATTTACCTGGATGTTGCAAAAAAGGCGGCATGGATCATTAAAGAAAAAAAGGCGCTGAGATTCAGCGCCTTTTTTTCTTTAAATTATCATTCCAGCACCAACAGTTTCATTGGTTGCTTCATCAATAAGTATTAAACTCCCTGTAGCTCTATTTCTATTATACTTATCAAAAAACAAAGGTTTAGTGGTCCTGATAGATATTCTTGCAATATCATTCATATTTACCTCTTTATCATCCTCAATTCTATGTAAGTTATTGACGTTAACTTTATATTTTACTTCTTTAACAATGCATCTAACATCATTGGAGGTATGCTTTAGCGCATACTTACCTCCCGGAATCATTTTCTTATCACTTAACCAACAAATCATCACATCGATATCTTGCTCTACATTTGGTTGATTATTCTCTCTCACAATCATATCACCCCTGCTTACATCAATCTCATCTTCAAGAGTAATTGTAACAGACATAGGTGCATAAGCTTCTTCCAAACTTCCTCCCATTACATCTATTGTCTTAATTTTTGATGTAAACCCAGATGGTAAAACAGCTACTTCATCTCCTGGTTTAAATACTCCGCCAGCAATCCTTCCCGCATAACCTCTATAATCAGGATATTTTTCTGATTTTGGCCGAACCACGTATTGAACTGGAAAACGACAGTCTATGTGGTTATAATCACTTCCAATATGGATATTTTCTAATAAGTACATCAAGGTTGAACCTTTATACCAATCCATATTTTCAGACTTATTAACTACATTGTCTCCATCTAATGCACTCATTGGTAAAAAATGGATATCCTTTACATTGAGTTTAGAAGAAAAAGCTTCTAAATCTGCCTTGATCTTATCAAAAACTTCCTCAGAATAATCCACTAAATCCATTTTATTGATACAAAACACAACATGCGGAATTCCCAATAACGAAGAAATAAATGTATGCCGACAGGTCTGCTCTACCATTCCATGCCGAGCATCAACTAAGATAATAGATAAATTAGAAGTTGAAGAACCTGTTACCATATTTCTTGTATACTGAATATGGCCAGGGGTATCTGCTATTATAAATTTACGTTTAGGCGTAGCAAAATAACGATAAGCAACATCTATCGTAATTCCTTGTTCTCTTTCCGCTCTTAACCCATCTGTTAATAGTGCGAGATTTACTGTTTCATCGCCTCTCCTTTTACTAGATTCTTCTATCGCTTCATATTGATCTTGAAATATAGATTTAGAATCATATAATAATTTTCCTATTAATGTACTCTTCCCGTCATCAACACTACCTGCAGTTGAAAAACGTAAAAGTTCCATATCTAAATATGAGTTTGTTTCCATAGTTTAAAAATAGCCTTCTTTTTTTCTATCCTCCATTGCCGCTTCTGAACGTTTATCATCAGAACGAGTTCCTCTTTCTGTCGTTCTTGCTGCTGCAACTTCTTCTATTATTTTTTCTATTGTATCTGCATCAGATTCAATTGCACCTGTACAAGTAGCATCACCAATAGTTCTAAATCTTACTAACTTTTTAAAAGTCGACTCAGTATCTCTTTGCTCAATAAAATCACACGATGACATAATCACACTATCTCTAATAAAAACATCTCTTTCATGCGCTAAATAAATCGATGGAATATCAATTTTTTCTTGTAAAATATATTGCCAAACATCGATTTCTGTCCAATTACTTATAGGAAAAACTCTAAAATGTTCTCCCATATTTTTTCTACCATTAAATATGTTCCATAATTCTGGTCGCTGATTT
>JAESUI010000317.1 GCA_016763135.1 Flavobacteriales bacterium | reverse complement strand
TAGCCATTTTATAGGTAATTTACTGGGTTAGTACTTTTTTCCGTTAAACGAACTGCGAAATTAGGAATTTTTTCATTAAGAATCTCATAAATTAACTCACTTGTATATTGCTCACTCTCGTAATGTCCAACATCCGCAATAATTATGTTATTATCTGCATCAAAAAATTGATGATATTTGAAGTCTCCAGTAATAAATATGTCTGCTCCAGCAGCAATAGCATCATTCAATAAAAAACTTCCCGAGCCACCGCAAATAGCTACTTTTTTGATCTTTTTTCCAAGCAAGTTCGTATGCCTAATACAGTCTGTTTTTAAATCAGTTTTTAATCGTTTTAAAAAATCACTTTCATTTTCTTCTACTGACAACTCTCCAATTACTCCACTTCCCACAGTATGTAGTGTATTTACTAATTCATAAACATCATAAGCAACTTCTTCATAAGGGTGAGCTGCTATCATACTCTCAATAACTGTATTCACCTTATATGTTGGGACAACAGTTTCTATTCTTATTTCTTTTTCTTGATGAAACCCGTCAATTTTTCCAACATAAGGGTTCGCTCCCTCTTTGCCCCTAAAGGTTCCAACACCCTCAACGTTATAACTACAATCACTATAATTCCCAATATTTCCTGCACCAGAATTAAACATTACTTGCCTAACTTCTTCTGCTTTATCAATAGGACAATAAGTAATTACTTTACTTAACAAGCTTTTCTTTGGTAGTAGAACCTGACAGTTCTTAACCCCAATTTTTTGAGCAATTTTAAAACTTACTCCATTTTGAACATTATCTAAATTGGTGTGAGCAGCATAAATAGCAATTCCATTTTTAATGGCTTTAATTACTATCCGTTCAATATAATTTTTACCATTTAATTGTTTCAAACCACTAAATACAATAGGATGATGGGCAATAACCATATTACAATTATTGGCAATGGCCTCATCCAAAATTGCCTCTACACAATCCAAGCAAATGAGAACACCTGTAACTTCATCATTTGTATTCCCTACAATTAACCCTGAATTATCATATGATTCCTGGTAAGATAGAGGTGCAAAATTCTCAATAATAGTCGTTATGTCTTTTACTTTCATAATAATAGGCTATAAAGATATGATTATTGAAACTTTAGTTCCCGCAATCTCATTTTTTTCGTTATAAATCTGAGTTGGGCCCTCAACAGAACATTCTTTATTAGAGATTTTACCAATCAATTCTATTCTTCCCTTTGTTATTTCCATTCCTTTAGAATCATGATGTTGTGGTTTACCTTTTTTATTGGCTAAACTTTTATCAATTCCAATTCCATCATCAATAATATCAATAATCAATTTATTATCTCTTCTAATAGCATCTATAGTTATTTGCCCTTTCTTATCTCTTGGTAGAATTCCATGCCATATAGAATTTTCAATAAATGGTTGGAGTAACATTGATGGTATTTTTATTGTTTGAGGTTCTATCGATTTATCTATATTAATTTCATAATCAAATTTATCTTGAAATCTCATCTCTTCTAATTTCAAATATAAACCTATTCGCTCTATTTCATCATCCAAATAAATCTCGTTAACCAATGAACTATCTAAGTTTTTTCTTACCAATTTGGCAAAGCTCGACAGGTATTTATTAGCCGAAATTTTATCTTGTCGATTAATGTAATATTGTATGGAATTAAGTGCATTAAATATAAAATGTCTATTCATACTCGAATTTAAAGCCTGTTGCTCTAGTTTCAACGTTTTAGATTTATCTATAATTAATTGCGTTGCTCTTTTATCATGTTCAAGTTTTTTTCTTTGTTTAATAATTAACCAAATAATAGTAGTAACAGAAAAAATACAAGCTAAATAAAACCACCAAGTAAACCAAAAGGGAGGCTTTATGGTAAACGAAAACCGAACAGGTTTAGTCCAATGCTTTAAATCTGTTGTTGCTGACAATTTAAAGGTGAAATCACCAAATGGAATATTAGAATAAGTTACAAATGTTGAAGGTGTTATTGGTTGCCAATTCTCATCAAACCCTTCTAATTTAAAACGATATTTCACCTTATCTGGGCTTGTATGATAAATACCTACAAAATCAAAAGTTAAGTGATTTTTATTGTATTTCAATACTAAGTCAACTGGAAGATTAGTAAAATCATCAATCCCTTTTGCATATTTACTTAAATCTTTTTTCTCAAAAAACAAACGAATATCTTTGATTTGAACTTTTGGTAAAATTACAGCCACGTTTTTTGAATTTAATGGATGCTTCATTAAACCATGATTTGTTCCAAACCATAAATTATTCTCACTATCAATATAAGATGCATTTTGATTACACTCTAGACTTTTTAATCCATCAAGATTAGAATACCTAATAAAATCCGTTTCGGGAAACTCCAACTTGTCGAGAATATTTAATTGATACAATCCGAAATTAGTTCCTATCCATAAATTATTAAATCCATCTAACTCTAAAAAATTAATATTATTAGAAGCATAGTTACCTGGTATTTTAATTGTAGAAATTTTACCTTCAGACAAAATAGCCAAACCGTTCCTTGTGCCTATCCAATAGACATTATTGTTTTTTACAATATTTACAACACTTTTGTTTGGCAAACCATCTTTATCGGTATAAACTATAGCCTCTTTCGTTTGAACATTATATTTAAATAGCCCATCAGAAGAGCAAAACCAAATATATTTTTCATCCTCAATAAATATATCACTAATATTTCTTCCAATTCCTAAGTTAGAAATACTATCATTTAATTTATTTAAAACAGAGACACCTTCCTTAGTCCCAATCCATATATTATGATTTGAATCCTCTTGTAAAGCGTAAACTTTCTTTCCTTTTAAACCTTCTTTTGTACTATATGTTTTAAATTTATTTCCATCAAAAACAGATATCCCATTTGATGTTCCAACCCATAAATTCTTATCCTTTGAAACCATACTACACCAAACTGTATTATTTCCCAAACCATCTTCTGTATTAAACAACACAAATCCCTTGCTCGTAAAAACTCCAACCCCCTGACCATATGTCGCAACCCAAATATTTGTATTAAAATCTTCTAATACAGACATAACAACATTACTCCCTATAACATCATCTTCGGTATAACTTATAAAATTTTCATTAGTAAATTTTATTAACCCTCCCCCATCAGACCCTAGGAATAAATTACCTTCTACATCTTCTAAAATTGCCTTAATGTTATTGTCATTCAAGCCATCTTTACTGGTAAAATTTTTGATATTTCCATTAAAGTATTTTGAAACCCCATTTTTAGAAACAAACCAAATAGACCCATCCACTCTTTTAGTAAATGCTCGAATATGATTACTAATTAAACCAGTTTCTATTGAATGTCTTCGGTGTCTGTTTTTAGTTAATTGAATTGCTCCATCACCAAAAGTTGAACACCAAACATTATTTTTATCTACAAAAACTTGCGTAGCATTAACATCTTTAATCGTGTCTTTGATATTCATTTCTGCATCTATAATTGACACGCCATTTCTAGTTGCTAACCACTTATTGTCTTTCTCATCTACAAAAATATTTCTGATGTAATTATTATCTGGCCCATTTGGAAGAATTATGTAATTAAACCTTGTATCATCCATATAAATTATCCCACCACCATCAGTAGCTAACCATATTTTCCCAGTCTTATCTTCAGAAATTGACAAGACAAAATTTTGGTTCAACTCTTCTTTAAACTGATAATTTTTAAATGTTGTACCATTAAAAACGGAGACACCTCCTTGTGTTCCTAACCAAATATTTCCTTTACTATCATTATAAATAGCATTTATTTGATTATTCAATAAACCGTCATTAGTAGAAAAATTTTCGAAATTAATCCCATCAAATTTAGATAAGCCCCCTAAAGTCCCTATCCATATATACCCATCATTATCTTGGCTAATAGCCCGTATTTGAGACTGAACTAAACCATCCTCTATAGAATAGCTAATAAAATTATAATGTTGAGCGTGTGTACTTAATGATATAAAAAGCACAAAAATACTTACGAGAAACCTTGTCATTAAACTAAGCTACTTAGAATGTTTTAATGGCACTAATAAATCCAGATAATTTTCTTCTTGCTACTGGAATTGCTTCTCCTGTATCCATAATAGCAACATTCCCTTCGTGTCGATTAAACTCTTTTAAATGATGCCTAGTATTAATGATATGAGATTTATGAACTCTGAAAAATGTATTGGTATCCAACACTTTTTCATAACGAGCAATGGTCATACTACTTGTGCATTTCTTACCATCAGCTAAAAATATCCTGGTATAACTTTCATCAGCCTCTAAATGTACAATGTCTTCTGCTTTAATAATTTCATAACCACTAAGTGTCGGAACAGCAATAATATCTGACTTACTATCATTCTTATACTCATTTAAAAGTGTTTTTATCATGTTATAATCTACATTTCCTCCACTTTGGTCTTCAGTTGAAATTTTAGCAACGGCCGCTTGTAAATCTTCAATATCAATTGGTTTTTCAATGTAATCGATTGCTCCAGCCTTTAATGCTTTCAATGCAAACTGATTATGTGCTGTAATAAATATTACAGAGAAATTTTTATTCTCAATAGAATCTAATAACTCAAACCCATCTTCATTGGGCATATTAATATCTAAGAACAACAAGTTAGGTTCATGCTTAGTAATTAACGCTCTTGCTTCTTCAGCAGAACCTGCCTCTGCAACAACATTTATTTCAGGACAAAAGTCCTCCAAAATTAATTTTAGATTTTCGCGAGCATTTTGCTCATCATCAATGATAATAGTAGTAATAGCCATGATTCAAGTTTTAGTGCTCTTTAAAGCTATGTAATAATTCTTAAACTACTAGGCTTAAACTATCGAACAGTAGTACTCAGAAATTAAACGGTAGTAATTAACAATTAAACAGCTATAATGCTTTAATTGTTTTAATAAATTCGGTAACTCTTGCTCGAGCAACGGGCAATTTTACAGTCGTTTGCATCATGGCATAATAACCATCTTCATGCAAATATTCAGTTAAGTGAGATAAATTGATGATGAATTTTTTATGAATCCGGTAGAATTTGTTTTGATCTAAAATTTCTTCGTACACTTTTAAAGTACGAGTGTCAAAAAAAGTAGTTCCATCTAGAAAATGGATGTTAGTGCAATTACCATCCCCCTCTAAATATAAAATAGCTGTGTCTTCAATTATTTTAATTCCTTTAGCATGAGAAATTGTTATTTTATTTGACTCATTCTGATAATGAATGTTTTCAGAAAAGTTTTTAATTGACTCTATATAAGTTTCAAGGTTAGTTGGATCTTGAGAAAAAAGCTCTTTATAATTCAGTAGTTTAACTACAGCATCTTTTAAATCATCAATATCTATTGGTTTTAAGATATAATGTATTGAATTAATGTTAAATGCTTTAATCGCATAATCCTTAAATGCAGTTACAAAAACAATTTGAAAATTATTGGTTTTTACATCTTCTAACAACTCCAATCCTTCCTCACCACTTGGCATTCTGATGTCTAAAAAAACTGCTTCTGGTTTTTCATCCTGGATAAGTTGTCTGGCTTCTGTAACATTTTGACCTGTACCAATTACCTCAACTTCTGGACAAAACTCATTAAGTAACATCCTCAGATTTTCTCTTGCGAGCTTTTCATCATCTATTATTATGGCAGTTATTTTCATCCTTTTCCACCAAATAACCTTTTGAAAAATGATTTCTTTTTACCACTTCTCTTTCTGTTCAGAGCTTTAGACTTTTTTGCCTGTTTTTTCATCCTTTTCTTCGTTTTCTTTGTTTGGATGTTCAGGTGTCTTTTTTTACCCTCATCTAAAGCCTTTTCTCCCGCTTTCTTTTTCTCTACTTCTTGTTTTGCTAACTGTTTCCTCCTGTTTTTTACCTGCTTTGTTTCTTGTGAAAACATAGAAAGCGATAATGAAACAAATACAATTGCTATGATATACTTAAATCCCTTCATATTCGTTTTAATTCAATTAAAATCGAATTTACTAATTTTACCTTAAGTAATGAGAAAATGGCTTTACATATTATTAATTCCTTACCTCTTTTTAAGTTGTAGTAAAGATGACAACAACTACATTCCATTGGTTAATGTAAACATTATTATACACACCAATGATCCAGCTTTTATAAATCTTACTGTCCCCGGTGGTTGGACTTATGTAAATGGAGGTTCAAGAGGTATTATAATTTTTAGAGTATCTAATGATAAATTTAATGCTTACGATAGACATTGTACTTATGACACAGGCAACAGCTGTGCTTTGGTTTCTGTGGATGTAAATAACATCACTGCATTAGATGATTGCTGCGGTTCAAAGTTTTTATTAACTGATGGCTCTGTCACTAAAAGCCCAGCCACTTTACCTTTAAAACAGTACAACACTTCTTTTGATGGCCAAGTGTTGAGAATTTTTAATTAACAAAAAAGCCCCAACTTTCGTTAGGGCTTTTCAATATCTAAAAAATTATTTTCTAGTATCTGTAGTGATCCACTTTGTATGGACCTTCAATTTTCACATCGATGTAATCAGCTTGTTCTTGAGTTAATGTTTCTAACACAACATTAATTTTAGCTAGGTGTAATCTTGCTACTTTTTCATCTAAATGTTTCGGCAACATGTAAACTTCGTTTTTATAAGCATCAGTGTTGT
>JAESUI010000316.1 GCA_016763135.1 Flavobacteriales bacterium | reverse complement strand
TTTTCCAATTTACGATGCAATACGTGAAGAAAAGAATCCAATGATTAATCGTATTAAAGAAGCAGATGAAAATTTGTATAATGATATGGTTAAATACGGAAGAAGAAATATTGCTTTATTAACTATTGCTCCAACAGGAACAACAAGTATGATGACGCAAACTTCATCTGGAATTGAACCAGTATTTATGGTTTCTTATACAAGAAGAAAAAAGGTGAACCCTAATGACCAAAATTCAAGAATTGATTTTGTAGATGAGGTTGGGGATTCGTGGGAAGAATACAATGTATTTCATCACAAATTTTTGACATGGTTAGAAGTTAATGGATATGATACCGATGAGGTAGCGGCAATGAATGCGGAAGATTTACAAAAAATTGTTGCTAAATCACCTTATTATGGTGCAACAGCAAATGATGTTGATTGGTTAGAAAAAGTAAGATTACAAGGTGCAGTTCAAAAATGGATAGATCATTCAATTAGTGTAACAGTAAATGTTCCTAATGATTGTACTGAAGAATTGGTGAGTCAAATTTACGAAACAGGTTGGGAAGAAGGTTGTAAAGGGATTACCGTTTACAGAGATGGCTCTAGAAGTGGGGTGTTAATTTCTAACGATGAAAAGAAAGAGGAAGAAGTAATTAATAAATTTTTAGAAGCCCAAGCACCAAAAAGACCAGTAAAATTAGAAGCTGAAATTGTTAGGTTTAATAATGAAAGCGAAAAATGGATTGCTGTTATTGGCTTATTAGATGGCAGACCTTATGAAATTTTTACTGGTGGAGCAGAAGAGTCATTTGCTATTTTATCTCATGTAGATAAAGGTTGGGTAATTAAAAGTAAAACAGAGGATGGCTCAACGCGTTATGATTTTCAATATGAAGATAGTCACGGATATAAAACCACTATTGAAGGTTTATCAAGAACATTTAATAAAGAGTATTGGAATTATGCAAGACTAATTTCTGGAGTATTGCGTCATGGAATGCCATTGAGTTTTGTGGTTGACATGGTAAACAATTTACATTTAAATGATGAAACGTTGAATACTTGGAAAAAAGGTGTTGTGCGTTCATTAAAGAAATTTATCCCTGACGGAACAAAGCCTGCAGAAAATGTTTGTCCGAGTTGTAGCGAAGCGGCCTTAGTTTATGAAGAAGGGTGTTTAAACTGCAAAAGTTGTGGACATTCAAAATGTGGGTAGAGTAAAAAGATTATAAATAAAAAAAAGGCTTCAATTGATTTGAAGCCTTTTTTTTATAATGATGCTACTGAAAGTATTGTAGTTGGCCTTCCTTTGTATGGTGAAGGACCAATAATTTCTCCATTAAAAAATAAAGAATTGTTTTTTGATAATAGTTCAATGTTATATTGATGGGCTTGCTTCTCTATAGTTTTATGTTGAGGAACTTCTCCAATCATATTTTCATTGTAAAAAACAACTAATTTTTGATCCCCTTTAGCAGATGGAATGTCATTAATTTGTTTTCCATTTTTAAAAATCACCAAATCTTTGCAAGCTATATTCTCAGTTTCGCACACCCACTTTACTTCTAACAAACTTTTATCTATAGCACTGTTTGTTGAGATATCTAATGAGTTACCATAAACAAAATACTGAAGATAGGTAATAGGCGTTTCGCCCTTATTTAAGCTTGGGTGTAATGCAAATATTCCTGTAACAAGAATTGTGGATAATATGTTTTTAAATAAAGTCATGTAGTTTTATTAAACTCTATAACTAACACGTTTTAAATTGGATAAAGGTTGGATTTTATTTTCCTTTTTTCAGGAAGATGTATTTAATGCCTAAATTAAATTCGAAAGAAAAGTTTCTTGCTGACTCAAAAGAACTATTGTTATTAGCAATATTGGTTAACCCTTGGTTGTATCTTATGCCAGGGGTAATTACAAGCGTTTTTGAAATGTATCTATCTTGTTCTATTCCAAGTATAATTCCAAAATCAGTGTTGTTGTATTCGTCTAAACTGCGAGATACACCGTTTGCATCAGAAACAGCAGACCTTAAATAGCTGGCATAAATTCCACCAATAAGATTGGTAGAAAACACTTTATTATCAAAAGTAGATTTGTTATTCATCTTTTTAGCGAGAATGCTAATGTTAGTATAATTTAAGTTTAAATTTTCTTTGTAAGAAACACCTTCTGAATTAAAAGCTCTTTTATAACCAGCAGTAGAATTTAGATTAAGGTTTGCTTCTAAATTAAAATTGTCAGAAACAATAAACCCAACTGTTCCGCCAAAATTAGTACCGAAATCAAGGAAATTATTTTGTGTGTACCCGGCTAATAAAGAGTTCTTTTTAAGCTTGGTAATCATTCCTTGTTTTTTTAGCCCAACGTTAAACCCTGCATATATTCTTCTAGCATAAATACCGAACATAGAATAAGCTGAAAATCGCTTGCTATTAAAAACAATTTTATTGCGATCCTTTTTAACTAAAAACTCGCCACTAGCATAAAGGTGAGAAATGTCTCTCTCAGTTAATTGATGGCGATTAATATCTGTAAAAATGCTTCGTTCATCTTTAGTTTTTAAACTGTTTAAATTTTCTACAGAAATGAAAGAATACAATGTTATGTCTTCTTTTGAAGCGTAAGTAGTCCTTTCTCTATTGCTGGTAGGCGAACTATTGTTGATTAAGTTTGCTTTGCTTTTTTCAATCGCTATTTTAATTTCATCTTCTGGAGATAAGCTAGTATGGTTAGAAGAATTAGTTAATTCGCTATTTTTAATAGCTTTATTATTCTCATTTGTAGAATTAGTTTTTTGCTTGAGATTGCTAGAGCCTACATTGTTTGTTGCTGGAAAAATCTTATTGTTGTTTGTCGACTTTTCTATTGAATAATTCTTTTCTGTATTGGTTGCTATAACATTTTCGTTATTGCTATAGTTGTTATAAGCTAAATAACTTCCTAAAAATAAAAGAAATATAGCAGTTCCTCTAAAAGCTAAATTTCTCCACCAAATAATTTGCTCATATCTATTAAGAGATGTTGCTAATCTATCCCAAACGCTTGTAGTATCTAGTTTGGTAGAAAGTTTTTCCCAAACAGTATAATCTGGTCGCTCTTTTAATTTAGAAGCTTCTTTTTTGTACCATTCACTAATATTTTCATCAGTTAGTGGTGTGTTAAGATCTAATTCTTCAGAAAGAGAATTCCATACGTTCTTGTCTGGCTCAACATTGTAGTTGTTAAGCTCTTCCCTATACCAATCTTCTATGTTATCTATATCTTTCAAATCCTTCTTCTTACTTCTTACCTGATGTAATATTTATTTACCAAACCTCTTAAAACACTTTTTGCTTTTGATAGTTGAGATTTTGATGTGCCAACACTAATGTTTAGCATGTCTGCAATTTCTTTGTGTTTGTATCCTTCAACAGTGTAAAGATTAAAAATAGTTTTTGCTCCATTTGGAAGCATATTTATAATATCTGATAAATCTCCAGTTTTTGATATTTCTGAAGTTTCATCATATCCTCCAGCTAGATAAGGTGCTTCTTGAAAATCAACACTTGTCATTCTGTTCATTTTCCTAAAATGGTCAATAGCAGTATTGACAATAATTCTTCTAATCCAAGCATTCAAGCTCCAATCACTGTTGTATTTGTCAAATTTCTTGAATACTTTGAAGAACCCATCATGTAAGATGTCTTGAGCTAGATCTCTATCCTTAGTATAAGTTAAACAAACACCAAACATTTTAGAAGCAAACATATTGTAAAGTGCTTCTTGGTGTTTTCTGCTGCCTTGGTAACAGCCTGCTGTTATTTCTTCTAAGTCCAATTTAGTATGGGTTATTTGGATATTATGATAGTAATACGTCTTAAAAGGATAAAAGGTTGTAATAAGTTTTTTGTTAATACTTTGTGAAAAAAAACACCCTTTCAAAATTGTTGTTTTTATGTTCTTGCTAACTTTGTAATTGCTAATTTAAAAGTTGAAAATGATAGTATTCTTTAAAACAAAATTCGATAAAATTATTGCTGTTCAGTTTGATGGTGAAATGGACAAAAATGATGCGCCAAAACTAAACTGGTTATTGGAAGGTGAGCAGCTAACAGATGTTGAATTGTCAGGAATTTTTATTGGGCCAAGAGCAGCAATGGTTTCTCCTTGGAGTACAAATGCTGTTGAGATTACTCAGAATATGGCAATTGAAAACATTGTTAGAATTGAAGAATACAAAATTGCTCAATCAAAGAAAGACTTTTTTGATCCAATGCTGGAAAATATGTTTGCCACTTTAACACAAGATTTGTTTAGAGTAAACATTGAACCAGAAAAGGTGGCTTATATTGATGATATAGGAGATTACAACAAAGCAGAAGGATTAGCATTAAATGATGATGAAGTTGTATACTTAGAACACGTAAGCGAAAGAATAGGAAGAAAATTAACCGACAGCGAAGTGTTTGGGTTTTCTCAAGTGAACTCAGAACATTGTCGACATAAAATATTTAATGGA
>JAESUI010000315.1 GCA_016763135.1 Flavobacteriales bacterium | reverse complement strand
TGATGACTGAAGGCTCGCTAGCAATATGTCATGTTTGTCCTTATTCGAAACATCGCCCAGCCTTTGCGAAAAAGACGTAATATCTGTGATGAAGCCAACATATGAGATGTAGAACCTTTTCCATTTGTACCTGCTACATGTATTGATTTGAATTTATTTTCTGGATGCCCTAATAATTCACACAATTTATACGTGTTGGATAAATCTACTTTATAAGCAGCCTCCCCCACCCTTTGGTACATTGGTAATTGAGTAAATAAATAATCTAAGGTTTGTTGATAGGTCATTGTTTTATAAAAATAAAGATCCCGCACTTGGCACGGAATAATTCAATTTACTATTTTGAAAAACAAAATAGAATTTCATTAATTAAGTATAAAAACAAAGGTCATCGTTCCTTTTTGCTCAAATGGAGCATTGGCATCTTTCTTGAATTTAGCTTTATAAGCAGCCTCTTCAGCTTTTTTCTGAAGAATAGGGTTTGTAGTAGTCGATCCTCTTGCTCCTGCTTTAGCTTTTAATACCTCTCCTGCTCTGTTTACCCATATATCCACAACTACTTTCCCATCTTCCTGAGTAGGGTTATCTGGCTTTTTAAAGCTTACCTTACCTCTAGTTCCCAAACTAAAACCTATCCCTCCAGAACCAACGCTATTCCCATGGCTATTTGGATCTCCATTAGGGTCTCCCTGATTACCAGAGTTTCCTGTTTCACCTTGATTACCCTCATCAGCATTATTTGCAGCATCTAATGCATTAAGTAAATTGTCACTTGCAACTTGTTCTTCTTGTGTGGTTGTTTCTGTTGTTTGAGTTTCTGATGAGTTTACAGTAGGAGCCTCAACATTATCCTGAGTTAACACTTGTTCCTCAGCAGCACTACTATTTTCTGAAGGTGAAACACTTTCTGAAGTTGAGTTAGCAGCTTCTTCTGCTTCAACTTCTCCAGAACCTTCATCACTTGTTCCAAAATTTATCATCATCGCGCCCTCATTTTCTGGCGGTGGGTCTTGATAAGTCATCCCAAAAGAAAGAAACATAAGCAATAGCAATAAGTGAACTAGAATAGTTCCTATTAATCCTGATCTGCTATTTTTATTTTGTATTAGTTCCATTTATCAATTAGATGCTTCCTTAAAGCAATTCCATAAATTATTTTGATGATGTTGCTAAAACTAATTTCAATTTATTTCTATTAGCAATATCCATAATCACTACTACATTCTCTATGGGTACCGATTTATCTGCTTTTAAAATAATACCAGGATTTTCTTCATCCTTCACTAAAGCTAATACCATCCTCTCAATATCCTGTTCATTTACTTCATTTTCATTTACATGATATGTTAACTCCTTAGTTATAGCAATAGTAACCGTTTGTGGCCTAGGTGACATATGACTAGCCTTAGGCAGTTCAACATCTAAAGAATTTGGGCTTATCAAAGTAGATGCAATAATAAAAAATATGAGCAATAGAAAAACAATGTCGGTCATACTCGACATATTAAAATTCGTAGTTACTTTATTTCTAGATCGTATTGCCATTATACTGCTGGTTCGTGTAAAATATCTAAGAATTCTGTTGTTCTAGCTTCCATTACAAATACAATTTTTTCTACTCTAGCCACTAAAGTATTATAGCCAACATAAGCTATAATTCCAACTATTAATCCCGCAACAGTTGTTACCATCGCTGTGAAAATCCCATCAGAAAGCGTTTGTAAATCCACACCACCACCACCAGCGGCCATTTTATGAAATACTAATATCATCCCTATTACAGTCCCCAAGAAACCAATCATTGGAGCAGCACCAGAAATGGTAGCTAATGTGGAGAGGTTTTTCTCTAACTTATTTAATTCTAACTTTCCTGTTGTTTCTACAGCCGTTCCAATATCACTTAAAGGTTTTCCTATTCGAGTAATTCCTTTTTCAATCATTTTTGCAATTGGGGATGCATTAGCACTACACAAAGCTTTTGCTGCATCAATTTTTCCATCTAAAATATTATCCTTAATCTGGTTCATAAAATTAGAATCCTCTTTACTTGCTCTCTTTATCACTAAAAATCGCTCAATAATTATATACACAGCTAAAATTGATAAGACTAATAATGTAGTCATAATAATAGCTCCACCCGTACCCCCTGAGCTAACTAATTGCCATACTGTAAGGGTTTTTTCTTCTGGAACAATAACTTCTGCAACTTCAGTTACAGGAGTATTCCCAACTGTCATTTGTAATAAAAAGTTCTTCAACATCTGTTTAAATTTATATCTATACCAAGCTAAAATACGATTAAGGCCTCCTATGAATAATAGAAAGTACTAGAATTGTAAACAGTTAAATGTTAGCTTTTATTGTGTTAAGGAAGGTGAGGTAGAGGTGGGTTAATTCTATTTCCGTTTTTTTATAACGTTAAATCGTTTAGCAACAAAGAGATTAAGCATACCAGCTCCAGGGCTAAAGCTATAATTATCTATCTCTATGTTTCCTTGTGTTCCGTATAAAGTCAATCCTAATAAGAACCATCGATGTTCATACCCAAGAGCAAAACGATAAGTAACTCTAGCAGCAAGACCTTGCTTTGATGCTCGTTCTACCCCATTTAAACTAGTTCTTAAATCTTTCACACCTAGTCCTGGGACAATAGAAAAATTCATGAAAATTTTCTTTGCAATAACCAAAGAATAAGTATATCCAACAGCTAATCCATATGACGTAGATGAAAAATGATTAATATCAAAAGTATCCTGAAGCTCAATTGGAAGACTCTTTGGAACAAATCCATCAACTGAGGATGCTGCATCTATATTTAAAAATGGTCCTACTAATAAACTTCCTTTACTCTTATTTTGAACGACATTTCGAACATAAGCAGCTCTATAAGAGAATTTTTTATGATTAAATATGTAATATGCTGATACACCTAAAGAATAATTTTCCATTCCTGGCAACTGAGGTTGAATACTATCGTTATGAGCAGGCCAATTAGAAATTGAACTTGCATTTGCGACATGAAATCCTCTGTATTTTTGATACAATGCATCTACAACAACTCTTTTACTATAAATACTTAATTGCAAATCAAATCTTTTTGTCTTTCCTTTAGTACTATCTGATCCAGCCCCAGAAGGCAACCCATAAGAAAATCCTAGACCAAGCCATTTGTGATGAACTACAAAACCCAAAGCTAATGACCCAGCTGGGGAAAGTTTTAATGTTTGGTTCGTGTTTTTGTTCGTGATATCTAACTTGGTCCATTTAATACTATTTGTAAATTTTATCAACAATTTATCAGTTAAGTCTGTATAATATTTATTCTCTACAGCACTGGTATCCTTCTCCGGAAAAACACTAATAGTTGCATCTATTTGAGAAAACAAAGGAGAAACTAAAAAAATAAACGTTAGTGATAATATAGACCTCATGTAATTATTTAAAATAGAAAATTATCGAAACAGATACATTTTGCCAAACCCTTTCTTAAAATATCCATCTGCAGAGGTTTCCCTATGTTCAATGTCATCTGAATTAATTTTTGTTATAACTCTGTACAAGTATAATCCATTAGCTAACCGATCTCCATAGGTATCCGTTCCATCCCAAGCAAAATCAGTTATATTTCTTCCAATATTAATTGCTCCTAATTCATCTTTATGAATTTCTCGAACAACTTTCCCTGTAATAGTCATGATTTGAATTTTAAAAATCTCAGGAACTTCACTCCCTGTTAACGTAAACACAAACCTTGTTGAAGTAGTAAATGGATTCGGATAGTTTAAAATATTTGTAATAGTAGATTTATTAACAACCTCAAAACCAATCGTATAATCAAAGCTTCCTGACTTGGTTTTAGTTCTATCACTTGCCTGAACTCTTAACTTGTATTCACCATCAACAGGGAAATCACCTTGCATAATAATTTTTGAATTATTTTTAGGTAATGATGCTGGTATAAATTGCATCTTTTCTACCCCACCAGCATTAAAATAAATTCTTTCTTCTGTTCCGCTCGGATTTGTAATATATACTGCATAATCAGAAGTATCATTCAGTAATAAAAATTGATTTTCATCTGTTAACTCAATAACAATATTTGCTTTTGGAGAAACAATATCCCCATCCAAAATATGAATACCGTCAAAAGTAATATCTAAAATTGGATTAATATTATCGGAGTTTACATAAAAAGGAATTTGAGCAACATTATTAAAATGATATTGTTCAAGTTGATCGTTATTAGGGTTTACATCAATCAAGAGGCTATTTAAACCTCCCATACCAACAGTTGAAAAAGTTAGCGTTGCTATTAACACACTGTCTGATAACAATGGTTTTTGTCTTGCATATGGTAAAAATTGTAGGTTATTATTTTTATCTAATACAACAAATGATATTAATAAACTATCCATATCGTACCTACTAATATTTTTTACCGCAATTGAGAGCGTAATATCAACTCCTTCTTCTACTGTATCATTCTGAAAAGTAAAGTTGATACTTGGATCTAGTGCAGCTTCTGGCACGCCCTCGTAAGTGACCTGCCATCTATTTAATTGTGGAGATGTAAGTAAAGAATCATCAGATAAAAAAGCATTTAATTTTAAATAAGGATAAACATTTGCATCTATGCGGCTTGATATACTAATATCTCCAGAATCGGTTGGTAAAGGATTAATACTAATTATAAGTGTTTCATTCCCGCTTACATCAACACCTATAACATTAAGCACCGTACTATCTCTTGTTGATGGAGATTCTAGTGGAGACATTCTCCATGATAAAGAATCCCAACTTACAGCGGGACCTAAAATTTGAGAAAATATATTTGCATAATTTGCACTTGTTGTAAGTGATTTAGTTAATGTCAAGTTTTTGTGAGAAATGGAATCTCCTACCACCTCTATAGTAGAAGAAATGTTACCTTTTTGATGGTAGAAAATAAACGGATATAAATTAGGAATTGTTGGCATTTGGGTTGCTCCCATGCTAGCAAATTCTGCCCTTAAACTTGGTGACATAGAATCAGAAAAGGCAACAAGATTAACAATGTAACACGACCACATAACTATATGATTTCCACTTGGAATCGTATCTTTTATAAAAGATTCTAGCGCAGCCATTGATATCGCATTGTGTCTAAAAACAAAATAGTTTTCATAAGAAGCGCTATTCAAACCAGGAGTATTTACTTGACCAGAATTTCTCTCATCAGCTGACCAGGGCTCCAACGTTACAGAATCAAGTACTGCAACATGAATAGCTGTAGGTGTTCCATAAGCATTCCTACCTTTAAGATCGGTATTAAGAAAGTAATTAATTAAGTTTAATTCACTCCAATCAGCCTTTCCCTGATTATTAACTTTTAATTCTTTTAAGTCATTTACAAATTGCCATTGCCTAATAGGTCGGTTGTGGTTAACAAACTGAACTCCATCATTTTCAAACTGAAAGAAATGATCTTGTTGCCAACCTTCTTTACCTTTAATGCGCTGAAAAGACCTCATCCTCCAACTATAACCTGTTGCATCAACAGAATCTTTACTAACTCGCCAAAAATAGACAACACTATCTTGTGGCAAATATATTGTTGGAGTCCATGTAACAACACCTCCTACAGCATTTATCATTGTAGATTGCTTAATAGGACTATTAAAATAATCTGTAGTATCTACTTCAAATAGATAGTTTTTGGCAGGTTCAAACGGAAAAGCTGTTGATGCTTTTAGGGTTGTGTTCTGAATAGAATCAGGAACAATCATAAATTCATAAGGGTAAATCGGAACAATTTCACCAGATAAAATATTTAATGTTTTAGTCACAACATTATTATTTTCAAAACTCTCAATTACAGTATTAATAGCATCAACAGTAATAGTAAATGTATTAATACCTAACCCTCTAACAACATCTACAGGCATTCTAAAAGAAATAGTTTCTTGATAGTTTGTTGCTGAAAAAGCAACGGCATAAACGGTATCTGCAAATAATTGACCAGGGTAACTCCTAACTACTTCTAATATAATAGTGTCATTTATTGCCTTACCTAAATTTGTAACTAAAACATTTATATCAAACGAATCTACATCTGTTGTAACAACTGTTGGATTAAAAGTAACAGTACTCGCTTCAATCATATAATCAGGGAAAGGAAATGTGTTTAGTTTAACTGAAGGGTCTCCATGAAAAGTAACATTTAAGGCTGTTGAGTTCGTGAAATTTTCAATTCCTGAACTGGTTTGCTGTGTTTGTACTATCGTACTCTGAATATGACGTCCTACACTCTTACCATAATTAAGGTAGGACATATTGCTATAAAATTTGGAAGCATAAACATTTAATGTAGATGCTAACGATAAATCTACAGAAGATAAAAATCCAATAACACCCTTATTATCCAATATAACATGCTCTTCACTTGTACTAATTGAAGAAGGGGTATGGATGTCTCCTGCAAAACAAGCTAACCCTATTAGCAATGGATATCTCCCTTGTGGATCTGGCCACGATGAAGCAACATCAATATTTTGATCAAAACCTCCCGATGTAGAAGCGTGCCCAAGGAAAGTCATTAATGCAACCCCTTCGCCAATAAACCCTTTAATTGAATCAGATAAACTAACTTGAATTGGCGCAGTAGAGTTTTTAAAATACGAATTAACAAAACCTCCAAAGAGAGTATCTTCAATGATAGACTTATAGCCGTTTAAATTATTAATAAATACTTGTTGCTCTGAGCCTGTCGTTCCTCCTCCGAAATGCAAGACTCTTTTCATCCATTCTGTCTCACCACTATTTCCTAATACAGGGCTTTCATGTTCTTGGATTTTATTTAAGTACCACGCTATTTCTACATTGTTTTTAGCAGCTAACCTACCTGTTGGAATTGCTGGCTCATAAGATGTTCCATTTAACCCAGCAGTAATCATGTTATCTGAAGCTGGTACACCATAAGAAGGAACCAAGTTGTTATTATAGTTAATTGTGCTTCTCCTATTTTCTTTAGATTTAATTGATTTACCAAGTAAAAACAAGTAATTAGGCTGTGTTGACCATGTATTTAATATGTAATCAATAAAGCCACGCGTTGCCAGTGGATGTTTTTCTATACCATAAGCAAATTGGTCATAAAGATCTTCTATATCGTAAATTACTGCATTTTGCGGGTCTGAATTAAAGTTACCCGCTAAACGATAATTTGCATAATCAGAAGCCCCAGTCATTAATAATGGGTGAGTAATAATAATAAATGCGGTATCAATAGGATTTGCTCCATGATCTAGAAATAACCCTGTTCCATTAATTGCCGATAATGATGTTACATTCTTAATTTGACCATCAGAACTAACATAACACTCCTTTTGCACTCCAGAGTTTGGAACCAAACATTGATAATTTACTCCAATCGGTTCAACTTGTATTCTCTTATTATTAGTTAAATCATAGAAAAGAATATTTCCTGTTGAATTAAAGTTTGAAAAATTAAATAATGATTTGCTTTCTGATGGATGGTCATTAAAAATATCCTATTAAAAACTGATAATCCTTCCAATCCATAGTATGAGGATATTTCAGCTTTAAATATGCGACAGTCTGTTTATCAGCTCCAGAGCCTAAATCATTAATACTTGCAAAATTCACTGAAGTACTAACAGCCCCTAAATCTGTTAAAGGTATACTCATTTGAACATCAATCTTTTGGTGACCTTCAAAAATAGTATCAAAAACATTTGCTCCAATATTAACTCTTAAATGATGGTCTCCATTTGAAATGCCAGCATAATCAGACCAACCAATAACTACTGCATTTAAAATTGCATTTGAACCCAATAAATCAATATTACCTGTTGCTACGTTTTTCACTTTATTACCCCCAATAAGGTAAGGGTTATCAAACCATCCTTCTGTAGATGAAAAACCAAAGAGAGAAACAGCTTTACCTCCAGCATTTATAGTTTTTCCATCATAATAAGGATCGAGTGTTATTTTAGAGCCTGATGAATAAACATCGAGATTTTCTTTAAAGAATGAGTTTATTGGAGTGTAAGCTGAAAAAGTAGTATCTGTTTCTAAAATTAAACGATTATTTGTTGTTAACGCATTCCATGTTAGGAAGTAGCTTATTGTATCATTGTACAAACTATAATGCGGACTAGGATGATTTGCTGCACTTCCGTATAGGATTTCATCAAGCCATCCATCGTTTTTCTGACCATAAAACTCAATAAAATCACTGCCATCAAATACACCATCTCCTTCTCCTTCAATATGAATTGGTATTTCTACTCCTCGAACAAATAATTGAAAATTTTGAGGGTTTATAGTAGACAAAGGGATTCCTGCATTAACTAAAACTGTAGAATCTATACGATAAATACCTGTTTCTGCAACCTTAAACTTGTAGTACTGCTGGGAGTAGTTTATCCAACTATTATTATAAGGCTGTGCAAACGCAAGAGAAGTTATTCCAACAAATACTGTTAAGAACAATAGCTGTTTTAAATTAATAATTATTTTATTGAATTTTATCAAACTAAAATGCAGTTACTTAATCATATAGAATACGTATTTAAACAAAAATAGTTGCAAGATAAAACTACGATAATAATTGTATTTACTGACAATAAACCCTATTGAAACCTCTTTTTAGCGTGGTTTTGTTTATTGATATCAAATCTTAAAGAAAAAATGTTTGAATATAACGCATCTGATTGATCTCCAATATCAGAAAAAGCATAATCTATTGCTATTCCTCTAAACTGAATTCCTATACCAAAATTAGGCTGGTAGGTAATTTTATCATTATTTAAAATATCTGTTACTTTTTGGAAGTTTCCAACCCCTAATCTTAGAAAAACCATTTTACTGTAACCCACTTCAATCCCCATATGAGGATCAATACTTACAGGATCTCCTGTAATTAATACATTCCTTTTCCCATCTGTAGAGAAATCAAAATCAATCTCTCCAAGAATATCAAATTTATTACTGATTTTAACTTCTCTACCTATTCCTAAAATTACTTTGGGTAATGTTATTTCTGTTGAGTTCTCTGGTATTTCATTGCCCGTAGCATTAAATACAGCTATTGTTTCTTCATTCAATGAAAAACTCCATGCATTAAATGTTGAAGTAACATCTCTTGCCATTAATCCAAGTTTCCATTTTTTTAAATCATATTGAATTCCTGCATCCAAGCCAAAACCCCAAGCTTTTGCAAAATCACCTACCTGACGATAAATAATTTTAACATTTACCCCATATCTTAATCCTTTAATTTTAGATTTTCGAGCATAAGAAAACATAAAAGCATAATCTGCTACTGAAAAAGAAGTAATTCTATCATAATCAATATTTCCATCCGCATCAATTAATTGAGTGGTATTTGGAATATCATCAACCCCAAAACGAACAATTGAAAAAGCAAATGCACTTGAACTGTCAATATTAGCAGCAAAAGCACCATAATCATACTTCGCTATTCCAGCAAAATACTCAGCATGCATCAAACTAATCTGAAAATCTTTTTTGATTTGTGTTAATCCTGCTGGATTCCAATACCCAGAAGTAACATCATTTACTGTTGTTACATAAGAATTTGACATTCCTAAAGCCCTAGCTCCCACACCTATAGACAGGAACTCATTACTGAATTTTGGTGCTGATTGAGAAAACACATCAGAAACACATAAAACCAAAATGACAAATAAAACTCTTTTCATTAAATCTTAAATAGGTACGAAAATTAATAATTATCGCTAAATAATACGCATTACTTAGCCATTAAGTTATTGTTTCGCTATTGGTGAACTAATTTAAAAGGGTTTTATTGTTTTCATTATCAAGTAAAATGCTATAAACCTAAAAGTATTTAATCAAGATCCCGCTATAAAAGCGGGATTTGTTCATCTTTCCACGCTAAAGCGTAGAGCTTCACTAATAAAAAATAGGATTTAGAGGCTAAAAATTATATTTGATTAAATTTGAAGCCTTATTTAAACTAAATGAAAAATCAGATTCCAAATTCTATTACCCTTTTAAGCCTAATATTGGCTTGCTTGGCCATCGTATTAACTTTT
>JAESUI010000314.1 GCA_016763135.1 Flavobacteriales bacterium | reverse complement strand
TGTCAAAGGGTTTGCCATATTGTAAATAGACCCTTCCGCGGTCCGTTTTGTACCCAGGCATTTTTCCTATTCGGAAGGTTTTATTTTTATCTCCAACGATAGGCTAAAAAACGCACAAGATGGAGATAAAGTTATTGCAAAAATAACTGAATGGCCTTTAGACAAAAAGAATCCTTTCGGGAAAATTGTACAAGTACTTGGTAAGCCTGGCGATAACGACACTGAAATGCATGCTATTTTAGCAGAGTTTGGTTTGCCTTATGAATTCCCTCATAATGTAGAAAAAGCTGCAGAAAAATTAGACTTAGAAATATCGACTCAAGAAATAAAAAAGCGTAGAGATTTCAGAACCACTACTACTTTCACCATTGATCCAAAAGATGCCAAAGATTTTGATGATGCTTTATCGCTTAAAAAACTTGAAAATGGGAATTGGGAAATAGGCATTCACATTGCAGATGTTTCTCATTATATTATACCAGGTTCTATATTAGATAATGAAGCTTATAAAAGAGCAACATCAGTTTATTTAGTAGATAGAGTTGTACCTATGCTCCCCGAAATCTTATCCAATCGAGCATGCTCATTAAGACCGCAAGAAACTAAATTATGTTTTGCTGCTGTTTTCGAATTAGATGAGAAAGCTAATGTCCTTAATGAATGGTTTGGACGAACAGTTATTTTTTCGGATAGAAGATTTACTTACGAAGAAGCCCAAGAAAGGATAGAAACCAAAGCAGGAGATTTAGTTGAAGAAATTCTGCAGTTAGATAAGCTGGCAAAACTCCTTCGAAAAGAAAGATTCAAAAAAGGATCTATTGCTTTTGATAGAGTAGAAGTTAAATTCAACCTTGATAAAGAGGGTAAACCTTTAGGCGTATTTTTTAAAGAAAGTAAAGATGCCAATAAATTGATCGAAGAATTTATGTTGTTAGCAAACAAACGTGTTGCTGAATTCATTGGGAAAGTTCCTAAAGGGCAAAAAGCAAAAACATTTGTATACCGAATTCACGATGAACCCAATCCAGAAAAATTGCTTTCACTCTCTAACTTTGTGAAGAAATTCGGTTACGATTTACAAACCGGAGAAACAGAGGTTGCTCGTTCTATCAATAACTTATTAGAAAAAGTGAAGGGTACTAATGAAGAAGATATGATTGAGCAATTAACCATAAGAACAATGGCAAAAGCAGTTTACTCTTCAAATAATATTGGCCATTACGGATTAGCATTTAATCACTATTCTCATTTCACCTCTCCTATTAGAAGATATCCTGATGTAATGGTTCATCGCTTATTACAACATTATTTAGATGGTGGTTCTTCTGCCAATCAAAGAGAAATTGAAGACCAATGTAAACACTCTTCTAAAATGGAAATACTTGCTACAGAGGCAGAAAGAACTTCTATAAAATATAAGCAAGTAGAATTTTTACAAGATAAGATTGGGGAAGAGTTTGATGGCGTAATTTCTGGAGTGAGTGAATGGGGCTTATACGTCCAAATAACCGACAGTTTATGTGAAGGGATGGTTAGACTTAGCGATATTGAAGGTGATTTTTATACTTTTGATGCTCCTAATTATTGTGCACGAGGAAAACAAACAGGGCAAGAATATAGAATGGGGGATGAGGTAAGAATAAAAGTTAGAAGGGCCGACCTCGTTAAAAAACAATTGGATTTTGAGTTGGTTTAAAAATCCATATTTTTACTTATTATAAAAACAACATCATGAAAACACTATTGACTATCACATTAAGTTTATTGCTTACTACTGGTGCTATTGCACAATCTTATTTAACTCAAGCAAGACCTACTGATAAAAAAGAATGGGGATACATCAACGAAAAAGGAGAGTTTATCATCGAAGCTAAATACAGAAAGTGCTTTCAGTTCTCAGAAGGTTATGCACCAATCTATGAAGGAAAAAAATTCTTCTTTATTAATCCTAAAGGAGAAAAATTAAAAACAGAAATTGACAACTTTAAACTTTTTAATGTTTTTGGTATAGGTATGCAAGGTTTTTCTGACGGAATGGTTCCTATTAAAGTTGGTAAAAAATGGGGCTATCTAAATATTAAAGGAGAATTAGCAATTGGATTAGAATATGAAAAGGCATTGTCATTCGATAATGGTTTTGCTGTGGTTCGTAAAAATGAAGACTTCTTTGTGATAAATAAATTAGGAGAAGAATTTGCTGTTGCAGGAGCTGTTGGCGTAAAACATTTTTCTGAAGGGCTAGCTCCATACAAAACATTAGAAAAAACTTTTGGGTTTGTTGGCACTGATGGTAAAGTTGTCATTAAAGCTCAATTTACAAGTGTTGGATACTTTGTAGATGGACTAGCTTGGGCAAAAACGATAGACAGAAAAGTAGGTTATATTGATAAAAAAGGAGAATGGGTTATTCAACCTAAATTTTTAGCTGCTAAAAACTTTGATCCTGAAAGCGGACTTGCAAAAGTTAAAGAAACTGAAAAATGGGTATACACTGATAAAAGTGGAAATATCACTACCGTAGATTCTGATGTGATTAATAACTTTAAAAATGGTTTAGCCAAAGGAAAAAAGGGAGAGAAATTTGGATACTATAACAAAGACGGAAAGTGGGTTATTGAAGCAAAATTTGAAGGTGGCCGTAATTTTAAAAACGGTTTTGCAGCTGCAAAACAAGATGGAAAGTGGGGGTTTATTAATGAAAAAGGAGAGTGGGTTATTCAACCAACTTTTGGAACTGTAAAAGATATGGAGCTTATCGAATAACTAATTCTTCACAAACTTTTTTATTACAGTTATTTCTTTTCCTATTAATTCCTATTGGAATATCCGAAACATCAACTATTTTATTTTTAAGTGAAATTGATTTTACCAATTTACCTGCTACATCAATAATTTCTATCGCATCAATTTTACTTGCTCACTATTAATGAATAATCGATTAGAGGATGGATACTAATTATTGTGCACGAGGAAAACGAACTGGACAAGAGTACCGAATGGGAGATCAAGTGAAAATAAAAGTTAGAAGGGCAGACCTCGTTAAAAAACAATTGGATTTTGAGTTGGTTTAATAATCTAATTTACAATGAAAAACTCTTTTAGATAACGATACTGAGGCTTAATTATCCACTCCCCTTTCGTATTGACAACTCCCCATTTGCTGTTATATTTTACCCGTGCAAGACCATTTTGAAAGGGCTCTAAACTGCCTTTAAATTCTCGGCTGCCAAAACCAACTAAATGAAGAGCAACATCTGACGCATCCATCTTCTTTAACTTATTATCTACAATTACACCCTCTAATTTACCTCCATTGACATCAATATACTGCCATTGTTTACCGATTCGAACCCTGCTAAAGCCTTCAGAATAATCTGTATAAGTATTAACGTTCTTAAAACGAATCATTTCTCCATCATTTTTAATATATCCCCACCCATCTTCATCCTTAGCCATCGCCATACCACTTGTCTTATCAAATTTCTTAATTCTAAAAAATTTAGGTTGAATAACCCATTCTCCTTTTTTATTAATGCAGCCAAATTTATCACCTTCTCTAACTCGAGCCAATCCCATCTGAAAATCTTTAACCACTTCATATTTTGGCTTTATAACAACTTCTCCTTCTTTGTTTATGAACCCTATTTTATTATACTCATCTTTAAACCATGCCATGCCATCGTAAAAATTACTCACCTTAATATATTTTGGTTCAATTACGACCATTCCTTTTTCATTTATAAAGCCATAGAGACCATTACACCGGATCATCGCTCTATTATTTTGAAATCCTTTAACAACAGCTAAAGGCCTACATTTT
>JAESUI010000313.1 GCA_016763135.1 Flavobacteriales bacterium | reverse complement strand
GTTCGAATCCCTCCGACTCCACAGAGAATCAACTTGTAAATTTTAGCCAACTAAAGAAAATACGAAGCTCGCTTTGGTATTTTCTGAAGGAGGTTAAATTAATTGCGTTAGCAATTTTCAAATTGATTTTGACCTTTGGTTAGGAGGGATCATAAAGTAATCCCTCCGACTCCACCATTTTTTAAGTCTAAGACTTTATTATCTTTATCAAATGAAAAAAATAATATCTTTATTGCTCTTAGGATTTTTATCCATAATTTCTTTTGCCCAAATCACTATTACAAATAGTGATATGCCTTCTTCAGGAGACACCATTCGTTTAAGCACAACAAATGATATACAAGGTTTAGATCCGGTTTTAACAGGAACAAACTACTCTTGGAACTTTTCTACCCTTACACCAAATACTCAACGTGTAGATACTTTTTTTTCAGTTTCATCAACTCCGTTTGCTTACCAGTTTTATTTTAATAATGCTATTCTTTATCCTAATCATAAAGCAAGTTTTGCATTAAAAGGAATAGATATAGGTATCTCTCAAGTGCCAATTACAGAGGTGTTTAATTATATTAAAAATTCCTCTTCAGCTTACGATAATGTAGGTTTTGGTGCTAATATTAGTGGTGTGCCGAGTTCTACACAAAATATACCAGTAGATAGAGAATATGAATTTCCAATGAATTATAATGACAATCACATCTCAAATTCGGAGTATGGAATAGCTGTTCCTACTTTTGGTTTTTATGGACAAGCAATGGAGCGAATGGATGCTGTTGATGGTTGGGGTTCGTTGGTTTTGCCAAATGGTACTTATAATGTGTTGCGCGTAAAATCAATTTTAAATAAGGTTGATACTACTTATATAGATTTAGTTGGTTTTGGAACAACAATACCTAGACCAGAAGAGATTGAGTATAAATGGTTAGCCGCAGGAAAAGGTTTGCCAATATTAAAAGTTATAACAGTAGGAGGGAATGTTACTCAAATAGAATATCAAGATAATTATGTGGCTGTATTGGTTGAAGAAATAAATAAAATTAATAATGTAACTATTTTTCCTAATCCAACTCAAAACCATTTGGTAATTGATTTTAATGTAGGTGTTTCTGGGGCTTTAAAAATTAATTTAAAAGATATTTTAGGAAAGGATGTTGGGCTGATTTATAATAACAACATTACTTCTGGGAACAATAAAGTATTAATTGATTTAACACAACATTCAATTCAATCAGGAATTTATTTTGTAGAATTTATGATTGATGGAAAGCAGTATTATACCGAGAAGATTGTTGTAGCTGAGTAAATTATTTAATTACCTCTTTCATTTCAAAATCATAATGTGTTATTTGTCTAACATCATAATATGATCTCCAAAAAGCGCGGTAAGCATTAATGTAACTAATTAATGCCCTATCTTTTTCTTGTTGAGCAATTTGTAAATCGGTAATTATTGTTTTACCTAACAAATACCTTTGTTTAGAAACGAAAAAGCGTTTGTCAGCAACTTCATTGGCTCGTTTGCTTACTGATAATTGTTTTTTGTTGAGATTAAAGTTGGCAACGGTAACATATATTTTTTGATCAAAATCAATTTTTCCTTGCTCTACAGTTGATCGAACTAATTCCGCATTTGTTTTTGCTTGTTGTATTCTTCCTTTTCCTAATCCCCATTGCAATATCGGAACTCTAACTCCTAAAGAAATAAATTCTTGATTTTGAGGACTTACGTATGCATCACTTACATTATCAGCAGTTTGGCTTAACCCGAAAGTGGCAGTTAAATCTAAACTGAACCGGTTAGCACTTTTTACACGAGCCACCCTCATATCAGCTTCAAATATTTCTCTATTGTACTGTATTAATTCTGAATTTAGTTCTTTGGCATATTTTAATGCTTCGGTATAGTTCACCTCAAAGTTTGGGATTAAAGTATCTAGTTCTAGTTTAATATTTTCTGTAGAAGGATAACCCAAAAAGGTAGCTAATCGTTGTCTGCTCAATTCAAAATTCACTTTTTCTTGTTCAAAAGCCATTTCCGAATTTAAGAGCGAAAGCTCTAATTGTAACAATTCATTTTCGGCTATTTTCCCATAACTATACCTTCCTTTTCCTATTTTATAAATGGTATCATTATTTAAAAAATTTTTCTCGGCATTTTCTAGGCTTAACTGAGACCTTAATAAATCAAAATATTTATTTACTGATTCGATAGAAAGAGCCTCAACTTCTTCTGTTTTTAATAATTCTGCTTCGTTAAAAAATAGAGGTTCTATTTTTCTATCCCATTTGTACTGATTAAAACCAAATAAATTTTGAGAATACCCAAATTCTATTGGTCTGCTTAAATAAGTAATAGTGCTTGAATTTCCAGAAAGCCGAATATGATCTAAACCTGTTCCTACAAAAAAGTTTCCTCCAACTAACGGTACAACTTGGTTTAATCGAAGGTTTGCACTACTAGAAAAAACATTTCTATTTACAAAAAGTTCTGAGCCATCGGGTTGAGTTACACTGCTGATAGACCGTTGAATTTGAGGTAATGTTCCATCAAAAATTAAAGAAGGTAAAAACTGTTTTTTGTAAGAAAAATTACGCCAGTAGGAATTCTGATAGCGGTTTTCTATTTGTTTACTTCTGATACTTTTCGTTTTAGCTTCTACAATTACATCAGTTAATGATAATATTTTTTGTGCCTCAGAAGAAAATCCGAGTAACAGGAAACTAATTAACAGTATTAAATATCTATTCATCTTAATTTTGTCTTAAAGAATTAACAGGGTCTTGCTCAGCAGCTTTTTTTGCAGGAATATACCCAAAAATAATCCCGATAAAGGCGCTTACAAAAAAGGAAATAAAGACACTCCAAAGAGAAATAATTGTTGGTGTGCCAGTAATCCATTGGGCAAGGTAGGATAGAAAAACACCTAGTATTATTCCAACAATTCCTCCAAACAATGAAATTAATCCAGCCTCATAAACAAACTGTTCTTTAATGTCTTGTTTTTTTGCTCCAATTGCCATTCGCAAACCTATTTCTTTAATTCGTTCTAAAACAGAAGCGAGCATTATATTCATAATTCCGATACCTCCAACAAGTAATGATATAGCAGCAATAACACCTAAAAGAATATTGAAAATATCGTCTGTTTGTTTTTTTTGTTGAAGAATTTGTTCAGGTACAACAATTTCAAAATCTTCAACTCCGTTGTGCCGTCTAAGTAATAGTCTGTATAAAATATCAACGCTTTCACTCATGTAATCGGTATTGGTTATCCCGATAACAATTTTTTCAATTTGATCGCTTACTCCAGTCTCTACTTCTTTTGGCGCATCATCATTGTCATTATCTTGTGAAATTAATGACTTTTCAGTGATTCTTGCCCGATCTTTAAATCTTCTTAAAGCAGTATTTATTGGGATAAAAATTTCATCATTATAATTGTTCAT
>JAESUI010000312.1 GCA_016763135.1 Flavobacteriales bacterium | reverse complement strand
CTTTGTTTACTAAATGATCCTTTTAAATAAAAATTAACCGTTGCCATATTTTTTTAAAAATGTATCCATATTTTAAAAGTGGATACATAAATGGATACACTTTTTGCCTTATTGGATGTTTGTGTTATTTTTAGTTATTTTGTAAAATACTAATTATTAGTTAATTACAAATATACAGAAAACTATCTAAACACAAAAACAAGCATATTCGATTCCCCTACGGGCTGCAAAACCACTTCAAATTTTGAAGTGGTTTTTTTTACTGAAATGTTTGGTTTATAGAAAAAATTCATACATTTGCAGTCCTTAAAAAATTAAGTAAAAGAAAAAAGATATGGCTAATCACAAGTCTGCATTAAAAAGAATAAGACAAACAGCGACAAGAACGCTAAGAAATAAGTATCAGCACAAAACTACTCGTAATGCTGTTAAAGCACTTAGAGATTCTTCTGATAAGAAAGAAGCTACAGCAATGTTGCCTAAAGTTTCTGGAATGTTAGATAAGTTGGCTAAAAGAAACATTATCCATGATAATAAAGCAGCTAACCTTAAATCTAAATTAACTAAGCATGTAGCTAGTTTATAATTAGATACTATAGATATTTTAAAAAGGCTTTCTGTACAGAAAGCCTTTTTTTATGCATTATAATTACCTTCGTTAACATGACAAGAATTGCAATAAATGGTTTTGGTAGAATAGGTCGCTCTTTAACTAGAGTGCTACAACAATATGATAATATTGAATTAATAGCAATAAACGATTTAACTGATGCCAACACATTAGCTCACTTATTAACATACGATTCTGTTCACGGGAAATTTAATGGCACTATTAGTTCTAAAGAGAACGAAATCAGCATCAATGGTAAATCTATTAAAATTCTCAACGAAAAAGACCCTAAAAATCTTCCTTGGATGGAGTTGAATATTGATGTAGTAATTGAAGCTACTGGAATATTCCGAACCAAGCAATTAGCCTCTCAACATATTTCTGCTGGTGCAAAAAAAGTAATTCTTTCTGCTCCTCCTAAAAGTGAAGGAATAAAAACTGTTGTACTTGGAATTAACGATAACAACATAGACGGCACAGAAAAAATTATATCTAATGCATCTTGCACTACCAACGCAGCTGCACCTTTGATAAAAGTACTGAACGACATGTACGGCATAGATAGTGCTTACATTACAACAATACATTCGTACACAAGCGATCAAACTTTACACGATGCTCCACACAAAGATTTAAGAAGAGCAAGAGCTGGGGCACTTTCAATTATACCAACAACAACTGGAGCCGCTAAAGCAATTACCAAAATCTTTCCTGAATTAGATGGGAAAATTGGAGGTTGTGGGATTCGTGTTCCTGTACCTAATGGCTCTTTAATTGACATAAGTGCTATTTTAAATAAAGATGCTGATGTTGATGAATTAAACAATGCCTTTAAAAATTCTGCTGAAACTCGCTTAAAAGGAATATTAGAATACACCGAAGATCCGATTGTATCTATTGATATTGTTGGAAATACACATTCTTGTATTTTCGATTCACAACTAACCTCTATTACAGGTAAAATGGTGAAAATTGTAGGTTGGTATGATAATGAAATGGGGTATTCTAATCGATTAGCTGACTTGATTTTGAAAATCAGTTAATTTCAACTCCAACACTCTCCATATCTTTCCAGAAATTAGGGTAAGATTTAGCCACTACATTTTCATTTTCAATTGTTATTTCACTCAATAAAGCTAATGGAGCAAAAGCCATTGCCATTCGATGGTCGTTATAGGTTTTCACTTCAACCCTGTTTAATAAACAACCTTCTTTGGAAATATGATTGACTATTATATCATCTCCGACAACTTCCACATGAAAACCTAAATTATTGAGTTCGGATTGTAAAGCAACTATTCTATCTGTTTCTTTTATTCGTAACGTTTTTAAACCTGTGAGTTTTGCTTGCACATTTAATGCAGCGCATGTTACTGCAACGGTTTGGGTAATGTCAGGGAAATTGACAAAGTCAATTTTCAATTCTGAATTCAGAATTCTGAATTCAGAATTCTTTGTTAGGCGAATTCCTCCTTCTACAAATTCAGTTGTTACTCCAAAGTTTTTGTAAATCCCTTGAACCAAAGCATCACCTTGTAAGCTCTCTTCTTTTAAACCAAGTAGCGTTACATCAGCTTCTTTAGCAAATGCGACCATACCATACCAGTATGATGCTGCACTCCAATCTGCTTCAATTAAAATATTTTTTGCTTTATACTCTCCCTGTTCTACAATGAGATGATCATTTCCTTCCCAACGAACTGAAGCTCCAAAATAACGCATCATTTCAATGGTCATATTTATATATGGCTTAGAAACAAACTCTCCTTCAAAGTTAATTTGAAGTCCATTTTTTAATCTAGGAGCGACCATCAACAATGCAGAAATATACTGACTACTCACACTTCCGTTAATAGTAATTTTTCCTCCTTCTAATTTCTTTCCTGTAATTTTTAAGGGAGGAAACCCTTCTTTTTCTACATATTCAATATCAGCACCTATTTGTTTTAGAGCATCAACCAATATTTTTATTGGACGCTCTTTCATCCTTTCAGCTCCAGTCAAAATTGTTTCTCCTTCTTTAATTGCCAAAAAAGCAGTTAGAAATCGCATTGTTGTTCCACCTAAGTTTACATTTAATTCTTTTTCTTTAGAATTTAAAAGCCTTTGTAATACAACAGTATCATCAGAATTAGATAAGTTCTCTATTTCGAAATCATCTTCACATAAAGCTCGAATAATCAACGCCCTATTACTTAAACTTTTTGAAGAAGCTAACTGTATTTCTCCCTTAACTATTTGTGTAGAATGTGAGATTGAAATTGCCATCAATCATTATTTAATGAATTGTAATAATTCAATGCATCTAAAATAACTTCAACTTCAACTTCTTGATTAAAATCAGCTTCTCCAATTTTTGATAACAGTGTGAAAATTATTCCATTGTTTTCATTCTTTTTATCATTCTTCATTAACTCTATTAGTTGGTGGAAGTCTGAGTTCTTTAATTCGTAAGGCTTATAGAAACCGTTTATTGTTGAGCATATCTTTATTAATTCATCATTAGAAAGCCCTTGTTGTTGTCTAGATATATAGCTTTCACAAATCATTCCAATCGCAACAGCCTCACCATGGCACAAAGGAATGGCATCATTTAATAGAGAATAACTTTCAATAGCGTGTCCAATAGTATGTCCAAAATTCAACAACTTTCTTTCTCCACTCTCAAATGGATCATTTAATACAATCTCATTTTTTATATTAATAGATGTAGTAATTAGTTTCAGCCAATTTTTCGAATCAGAGAGCATTCCTTTTTCAAGTGCCTTCCAATATTTCGAATCTTTAATTAATGCATGTTTTAATGCTTCTGCGTATCCAGAAAGCATTTGTCTTTTATCCAATGTCTTTAAAAAATCTGGATAAATAAAAACTCCTTTTGCTTCATTAAAAACACCGATTACATTTTTTAAACCCTCAAAATCAACCCCCGTTTTACCACCAACAGAAGCATCAATTTGAGACAATAAAGTGGTAGGAATATTTATAAAATCAATTCCTCTTTTATAAGTTGAAGCAATAAACCCACCCATATCGGTGATTACTCCTCCTCCTAAATTAATCAACAATGAATTTCTATCCGCTCTATATTCAGCTAAAGTTTTCCATAATTGATAACAAACATCTAATGTTTTATTTTCTTCACCACTGTCAATCTCTAATATTTCAGCATTATGCAACACTTTATTTTGAGTAATTAGCTCTGTTACACAATGCTTTAGCGTATTCTCATCAACTAAAATAAATATTTTACTATTTCGATAAGGTCTTAAATATTCGTTAAGAACATTAAACACCTCATCACCAACAAACACTTCAGAAGTTTTTGTTTTAATATTTATTATATTATTGATAGACATTGGATTCCAATTTGTTTTGTAAAAATAGCTTATTTATCATTGAGTAAAATCATATTTTCTACTAATTTCGTATTGTAATTTTAGTCAATTAATTTTTAAAATGGATTTTAACAATACCGAAATAGCCTTTTCAGGAAAAAGTAATACTGATTTAAAGAGAAGCTACTGGTTATTCAAAATAATTGGTTGGAGTTGGTTAATTAAGCTTGGCCCTGTATTACTTAAAATCTTCATGCCTTTATGGTTCCCAATCCCTATTATAAAGGCAACTATTTTTAAGCAATTTTGTGGCGGAGAGAGTATTGAAGAATGTGAAAACACTATTGATGAATTAAGCACTTTAAACGTAAAAACCATTTTAGATTACTCTGTTGAAGGAAAAGAAGAAGAATCTGTTTTTGATGCCAATGTAGAAGAAGCATTATCCGCAATTAAAAAAGCTAAATCAAACCCAAACATTCCTTTCTCTGTATTTAAGCCTACTGGTTTTGGAAGGTTTGATTTACTTCAAAAAATAAACAATAAACAACCCTTAACACAAAACGAAGAAGCAGAATTTGATCGAATAAAAATTAGAATAGATAAAATGTGTGCTGCTGGTTTTGATGCAGATATTCCAATTTTTATTGATGCTGAAGAAACCTGGATACAAAACCCTGTTGATGATATAGCATTAGAAATGATGCGAAAGTATAACAAGGAAAAAGCGATTGTTTACAACACTGCCCAAATGTATAGATGGGATAGAATTGCTTATTTGAAGGAATTAAAGATCATTGCAGAGAATGAAGGTTTTTACATTGGAATGAAACTGGTCAGAGGAGCGTACATTGAACAAGAAAGAGAGCGAGCACAAAAAATGGGATATAATGACCCAATGCAAAAAACACAAGAAAACACTGATAAAGACTACGATCTTGCTATAAAATTCTGTGTAGAAAACATTAATAAGATAGCGCTATGTTGTGCTTCGCATAATGAAAAAAGTAATCTCTTGTTGGTTGATTTAATGAAAGAGCATAACATCGACATAGATGATAATCGCATCTATTTTGCGCAATTATTAGGCATGAGTGACCATATTAGTAATAACATGGGAAAAGGAGGCTACAACGTTGCTAAATACGTTCCTTATGGGCCCGTTAAAGATGTTACCCCATATTTGATTAGGCGAGCAGAAGAAAACACTTCTATTGCTGGACAAACTGGACGAGAATTAGCTTTAATACTAAGTGAACAAAGAAGAAGAAAATCTATTTAATTTTTAGTTTATCTTTGCCTGATGCAAAAATTAAAATTAGCAGGGCTATCTATTCTTAGTGGTTTATTAATGGGTATTTCCTGGCCTGCAACAGGTGATTTATCTCCTGTTTTTTTTATTGCCCTGATACCATTGCTCTATGTTGAGTATACTATTTCTCAAAATCCTGACAAATATAAATCTCGTCATGTTTTTTACAATGCTTATTTAGCATTTTTCACATTTAACGTGTTTACACTTTGGTGGATTTGGTATGCCTCTGAAGCCGGAATGATTATGGTTGGTATTATTTACACTTTCTTTTTGGCAGTTACATTTTTGTGGTTTCATACTACAAAAAAGAGGCTTGGAGAAAAAAGAGGTTATATTGCCTTAATTATATTATGGTTAGGTTTTGAATGGCTTCATTTTAATTGGGAATTAGCTCATCCATGGAATACAATTGGAAATGCTTTTGCCAATTATCCAGAACTTGTTCAATGGTATGAATATACTGGTGTGCTGGGGGGAAGTTTATGGATACTTGTAGTAAATATTTTACTCTTTAAAGTCTTCCGAAAAACTATTATTTTAGGGGAACCTGTTAAAAATAATTTAAAACTACTGGGTATTGTATCCGCAATTTTAATTATTCCATCAGCATACTCTTTTATTACTTATAATAACTATTCCGAAACTCAAAATCCTATTGAAATTGTTGTTATTCAGCCAAATATAGATCCTTATTACGACAAATTCAACAACATGACAGAAGCTGAGCAAGTAGATAGAATTTTATCGCTAGCCAGAGAAAAGATTACACCAAATACCAGATACATTCTTGCTCCTGAAACAGCTATCCCAAGAGGAAGCCGTGAGAGTGAATACGAAAGTAATTATGGTATAATGGAAATTAGAAAGTTAATCCAAGAATTTCCAACTATTAAATTTGTTATTGGAATTTCATCTCGTATTGATTATGGATTAAGCAATAAAAAACCAACAGCTACCTCCAAACAAAATGGAATAACTAAAGAATGGTACGACTCTTTTAATTCTGCTATTTTTATAGATGATTCTCCAACCATTCAGACTTATCATAAATCTAAATTGGTATTAGGAGTAGAAAAAATGCCTTTCACAAATTTTTTAGCTCCACTAGAAAAATTTGCATTAAATCTAGGAGGCACTTTTGGAAGCCTTGGGGTAGATAAGGAGGCTAGAATTTTTAAAGATGATTCTATAGGAATTGCTCCAGTAATATGCTATGAATCTGTTTTTGCTGGTTATGTTAGCAGTTATGTTAAAAAAGGTGCTAATCTCATCTTTATCATTACTAATGATGGTTGGTGGAAAGACACTCCTGGCTACAAACAACATTTATCTTTTGCTCGATTACGAGCTATAGAAACTAGAAGAAGTATTGCCAGAAGTGCAAATACAGGAACTTCTTGTTTTATTAATCAAAAAGGAGATATTATTAATGCCACTGACTGGTGGGAGGAAGATGCTATTATCAATACTTTAAATACAAACGATAAAACGACTTTTTATACTGAAAATGGTGATTTACTAGGCAGGGTATCTGCTGCTATTGCTGTTCTACTATTACTTTGGAGCTGGACAATAAAGATAAAAGGACGATTTATAAAGCAAAAGAACGACTAATTTTTAACATTCATCAATTTAGTAGCAAATGTATTCTTTTCACCTATTATTGATAACATATAAATTCCTGTACTAATTTCTAAATTAGTTAACTCAATAGCATTATTTCCGCTCTCAATGTGTTTTGCTTTGTTTGAAATAATTCTACCTCTGTAGTCATAGAAGTATACAATTACATCTTCATCTGCTATCGTTGTTATATTAAAACTTAGTGTGTTGTTGTTTAACACCAATTGATCAACAGTAAACCCTTTTGGATTACAACTTGATGACGCTATTTCGTGATAAGCAACAGTTCCATCAAAATCAACTTGTTTTAACCTATAATAAGTTACCCCTGATGAAGGATTTGGATCTATTACTGAATAATAATTAACAACACTGCTGTTACCTGCTCCTTGAACCATTGTTAATTCAAAAAAGGATACAGCATCATAACTTTTCTCTACAACAAAATAGTCATTATTAATTTCTGTTTGAGTAGTCCATTCTATCTCTACTTCTCCTTGATTACAATCAACATCAAAGCTAACTAACTCTACTGGTAATGGAGATAGTCTATCTGTTAATATCCAATCCTTAAAAAAGTCAGCTGGAGAAACCACAATACTTGTTACATTATCACTAGGGGCATTGTTTGTTCCAAACAACAATGTTTCCCATGAGCCTGCTCCAGCATAACAAGGACTCGATGCTACAGCACCTGGATTAAATCGCTGTGCTTCTAAATTTGATTCAATAAGTGTATTCCCTCCAGCTAATTCATTTGCTGCAGGATTATAACCTATAGTCATGTTTACAGCAGGTTTTGTACCATAGGTATTTGCGTTTATTTGCCAAAACCTATCTGCCACCAATAATGAACCATCTAAGTTTGTTGTACTAGAACACATATTCGTTATACCTGATTGCCATGGTAAATTTGCATCTGTTGTTGTTTCATAAGTAGATAAAAGAATATTTCCTGCTCCAACTCCTGCTGCTGTTATATTAATGGATAATGGTATTTTAACACTTCCTGTTGCAACACTAGTTGCCCAAGGTATAGAATGAACACCTGTTGCTGTTCCTACATTCCATTTTATCACATCAGTCTCCGATTCAGAAATTATTTTACCTCCTGTACCTGCTGTTGCTAACGCATTAGCAGCTCCATTATCTAGCACCAAAAACGCACTGTTATCTATTACAATAAAACCATTGTTATTTATAACAACACGAGCTTGTGAGTAGGCTAAAACCGTACTTAAACTAAATAATATGATGAATAATATATTTTTCATAACCCTTTAGAATTAAACCCTATTTATTTTCTTGTAATTCCTTTATAAGGTTTTCTAACTCTTCTAATTTTTGATTCTGAGCCTCAATCAATACTTGTTGTTCTTTAACAGCTTGAGTAAGAATAGGAATCATAACAGAGTAATTAACAACTTTAAATATACCAGTCTTTCGTTCTACTGACATATCTGCAGTTTTTTCTTCATTTGCATTTAAAACTAAGAGCTTATCTTTAACCATTTCTGGTATTACTTGTTCAAGCTCTTGTGCAATGAATCCATACATCAACCTATTCTCATCAAAACCGATACCTGGATACTTTTCTGTATCATAGTAATAAGTCACTGGGTTTATTTTATCAATTGCTTCTAAAGCTCCAGAATAAGATTTTATATCTCTCTTTAATCTTCTATCAGATCCCCAATAATTCCCTCCAGAAAAGACATCTGCATTAAAATAACCTGCCCATCCTGAGTAACCTCCTGAGAAAAACAAAGTTCCTTCCACACCAGTTCCACTTTCATTATTCGCACTACCTGTAACACCTATACCACCATTACCAGTTGTTGTACCGTTTAAACTAAGACCTATAATAGCAGATGCAGCATTAGCTGATCCATTGTAATTAGTTACCCCCATTGCCACTCTATTTCCATTTCCTGTTAGTGTGTGATTCCATTGTGCTAATGCTCCAACTGTAGTGTTATTCTCCCAATATGTTAACCATACATTTTCACCTGTTGTTACAAAATGAACAGGACTAGTTGGTGCTGCTCTGTTTATTCCAATTCTATTTGTCCCTGCATCTACAAAAAACATATTAGCTCGTGCATCAGATTCAACTCTAAAGTCATTCGTTGAAATCCCTTGTTCATTAAATACAGAAACTCCATTACCATGCAAACGAATATTTCTAGCATTATTCTCATAAATATCAATTATTCCATCATCACCACTATCGAATATTCGCACCAAAATATCACCAGCTGTTACTGACCCATCACGTAAATATAAATCATCCGAAAAATAAGATTGTCCTGTAACATTAAAAGCTTGTATGTTTCCTGTTCCACCAACAGTTACTCTACCATTATCACGTACAGAAAAACGAGTAGTTCCGTTATCTTGCACATTAAAATCTCCAGTACTGTTCAAATTAAAATACATTTGAAATGTCCCTTGAGTAACGGTTGTATTCTCTACTAGAGGACCCCCCATTCTAACCCTACTTGCTCCAGCGTTATAATAAAGTCCATTATCTACAAGTGGATTACCAGTAAAAAATTTAACCCAATCAGCTCCATCCCAATAATAATAACCTAAGCCTGTTCCAGCATTTGTATTGTAAACTAACATACTGGTAGTTGCACTCCCTACTATAGGAGCAATTAAAGTTAAATTGGCGATACTAACACGTGGAATTAATAACCCCTTATTAGTACTAGAAATATCTAACAATGCTCCAGCATCTGGTGCAGCTCCTGTTGCGTTTATCCCTACATTTTGAGCACTTAAAGTTATACCTGAAAATAACAGTGCAGCTATAGCTGCTTTTTGTAAAAATTTATTCATAATGATAGTTAGTTAAGTTTAAGTGGTTTGAAGTCTTAACATTAAGGGACTTCATAGGGTAATCACTTACAAATTATATTAAGTTGTTTAGCTTATGCAAATTAATTATACTAAGTTGTTTAGCTTATTCAAAACTAAGCAATTATACCACACAAGACGAATTTTTTTACTGGTAGGTTGCTTCACTTATTTTTTTTCAAAAAAAACAACCATTTATTAGAGTTCTAATAACTTAAAAATAAAAATATTTGCTTAAAAATAAGGAAAAAATCAATTTTTATATTATTCCTCTATTGTTAAATCTAATTTGATTTAGAAATGATATAAATCGATATTTGTTAAATAATGAACATATTTTTCTTGTTTAGTGATTATTTTAACTTTTTTGCGCTTTTATTGATTTTCGACTTGTTTTTCAGACAAGCTATTAATCACCTTTATATACATTCCTTCAAGTAGCTTAGGCTCTTTACAATAAAATGACAAACTATTATTAAATTGTTCCTCAGTGATTTCAAAATCAGTATAAACTTCATTAAACAGCTCCTGCTGATTAATAGTACTATCTCGGTTTGAGAATTTAAGCTTTATAAGTGCCTGAGTTAATTCTATTTCGGTGATTACAGCTATCATCTTATCTTCAGCAATTATTCCACTAGGAACAGCAGCTTCTTCTTCGCCACAAGAAATTAAAACAAAAATGAGTGCGAAATAAATTATATGTTTTATTAAATTTTTCATTGCAAAAGAAAAGCCCTATTCTAATTTACAGAATAGGGCTTTAAATATCCTGAGATTATTAAACAGCTACCTCTGTATTATTTACTGATTTTATTGTCTTTGCTGCTTCTAGCATTTTCTCAATCATACCAGAACCAAATTCACCATCAATTACATCTCTAACTTCAAAAATATCTATTCCAATTTCTGCTTTGTATAAAAAATGATTTTGTGTCTTAACGCCAGAATCTGGTATATCTTGCGTGTATATGATTGCATTTTCTTCTTCTTTAACTATTTCAGAAATAAAAACCAAGTCTTCTTGTAAATCCATTTTTAATAATTCTATATCTGCTTCACCATACATAATTTCTAAACCAAAATCTAAGCCAACAATTATCTCTAAAGCACCTCTTTCAGTCAACACAACTTCGGGTGCACCATGAATTTCGGCTTTAGGAACCATAACAGTCAACTCAAACCCCCACTCAGATAAGTTTAATTCTTCATACCCTTTTAACTCAACTTTATCAATTATTTCGTCAGTCCCCTCATTCTCTCCATCACCACATGCTGTAAATGATAAAACTAAAATTGTTGCAAATAAATATGTTAATATTTTCATGTTAAATAGATTTAAAAGCAAATATAATTTAAAATTATCAAAATATAATTCTATTCTCGTTTGAATTATTTTTTTGATTCAATTTTTACTCGAACACCCTCTGAATGAGAAGTAAACTCTGGCGCATACATACATTGAATACTCGTAATACCATTAGAGAAGTCTCCAGCCATATTTACTCGTAAAGGATATTCAAACACATAAGTGCCTTTTCTTAAATAATCAAAAAAGAAATTAGTAGAAGCATCTTTTGTGCTTTCATAATATCCTAAACCATCTTGGTAACGGTATCCTGAAAACACATTTATTGGCTCTAAGCCTGAAGCTCGCATATCTTTCATGTGCACATATTCCATATCTCTATCAACTCTTAACTCAATTCTAACTTTAATTTTATCACCAACTTTTAATTTAGTTCCCTCTACTATTGGAATAATAACAAGACCAGAAGGAGTATTCTTTTGCAAGAATAATTTCTTCACTAACTTTAATGGAGTTTCTGCTGAAGTAATTTTATCCAACTGCTCAAAATACTGCCAGTACATTGCTCCCCATGCTACTCCATCATCTTTTTTAGTAACAATTACGTTTCCCATATTGGATTTTATTTCTGTTTTATTCCAGGATGTTTTAAAATAACCTGTTCCTGCTTCTACTTTAACGCCATCTAGCTTTTTAGGGTCAATAACCTTATTCCCCACTTTTATTTCTACCAATTGGTCAGAAGCTAATAAATCGGTTCCTCGCAATAATAAAGCGTAACAAGCTTCAGTTGTCGCTTTAGTTGTTCTCCAATCTTGGGTTTGTTTTTGTTTAAGCAACCAAACTTTCATGGCCTCCACACTTTCTTTGTCATCAGCAACTTCATCAAAAGCTTCTATCAATAAAGCCTGTGTTTCTATTGGTGCTTGATACCAATAATAGCCTCCATTATTTTCTTTCCAATACATCCCCAATTCTTCATGGTTAATTGCATTTTCTTTTAATGATGCTATTATTTTATGCTCTACATGTAATCCTGTTTTTGGCAAACCATCTCTATGTAAAGCTAAAGCAATCATTCCTTGCATATACCTACTTTTATTTAACCAATATTTTTTAGCTTGATCATGATAATAGTTGTATGCTGCTGCATATCTCGAGCTTATTTCTACATCTTTTATAAAATAACTTCTCGCATATAAATATTGAATTACATCATAATTTAAATGGTCTTTTTCCATGTCAACATCATGCTTCTTTAACCATTCGTAATCCTCTCTAATTCTATTATCCAAATAGCGTACAGCTTTTGTAACCATGTTCCAAGTCTTGTAATCATTCCTAATATTCTTCACGCCAAGATGATCTAAATGTCCCATTCCTGTAACAATATGCTGAGTCATATATCTACTTTCTGGCATTCCTTTAAACCAAGTCCAACCACCATTAGAAACTTGTAGTTGTTGTAATTTTTTCATCGCCCTACCTAACTCATTACTCATTCGGTTTAAATCGAATAGCAAACCAACTCGTTTTTTTCGTTCACTTTCGTTTTGAGAATTTAATACCCATGGAGTTTCTTCTAAAATCAATGATTTCAGTTCTTGATTTTTTTCCAAATTTGACAAGAAGGCTTCTGGACTATTTTTTTTCCAACTCTCAAAAACGTTTCTAATCTTTGGATTTGAATTAGCAATGTGTGATGCAATTGAATTGGCATAAAAACGACTAAATGTTTGCTCAGCACACTCATAAGGATACTCCATTAAATATGGTAACGCTTGAATAGCGTACCAAGCTGGATTAGAAGTAAATTCCAATGTTAACTTATGGTGTTTGAGCGTTGTCGATTTATTATTAATCAGTTTATTAAACTTAAACGTTTTGGTTTGATTTCCTCTAATTGGCAATGGCATAGACTCAGTAACCAACATTCTATTAGTTAATACAGGAATTGCCATTTCTTCACCATCGGTAAAGTTTCCAGATTTTGCAATTACTTTATAAGTAATAGCCGAATAACCTTCTGGAATAGTTATTTGCCAATTTACTGAAGTACTTTTTCCCTTTTTTACATTAAAAGGGATCGTCTCTTTCCCTATCACTAACTTATCAGAAATAAGCTTTGAAGTCAACGCATCATAAAAGAAAATCTTTGCTCCACCACTTAATTCTTTATCAGAAAGATTAGTGATTTTAGTACTGAAAGTCATTTTATCATTTTCTCTAAAAAAACGTGGGGCATTCGGATAAATCATTAGCTCTTTTTGAGTTACTGTTTCTTCATAAATCATTCCTGTTTTTAAATCTTTAGTATGAGCTAAACCCATAAACTTCCATTTAGTCAACGCCTCAGGAATAGTAAATTTT
>JAESUI010000311.1 GCA_016763135.1 Flavobacteriales bacterium | reverse complement strand
TTTGCAGCCGTGCTCAATAAGCACCTTGAGGGACGTATGTATATGGTGGGCGATAACCTAACCCTTGCCGACTATTCAATGATTCATGTGGAATTTTTTAAGGATGCCATCCCCTTCGATTGGACACCTTTCCCCCATCTAAATGCATACTTTGAGCGTATGCGTCAGTCTCCGCACTGGCTTGCCACGGCGCCCAGCAGTCCTGAGGCGATAGGAAGAATACCCAAGACATAGCTTGATCCTTTAATATTCTTGATTGGGCAGCTTTGGCTATTCTTTGCTAAAGCTTCGCCTGATGATAGCTTGACGTTAATGTGACCTACAGGCAGCGTTGCTAGTAATTTCACATTACCTCAATAACGATGCTATCGTATCTTGAGCTTCTCTAAAGAGAATGTTTATATCGTTAAAATCGCTTGCCTGATTATTGTTAAAGTCCATAAGTCTGTGATCAGAAAATCTCTCTGGCCAGCGTGCGCCGATTATTTCTCTTATGACTTGGATTGCAGGTTGTCTATGGTATGGTTTTCCCATTAATTGGGTGGTGGCATAGGTTAATGCGCAGTAGAGACTGAGTAATTGCGAGTCATCTGCACAGTTACGATTATCTGCGCGATTCCAATTAGAGCCATTATTTAATTTTGATAACGCCAAATTTAAAATTTCAATGTCTACTGCCGATGGGCCTACTTTATTGCTCATGTTCCATACTAGTTTTGGGGTTGAGCCCGTAAGGGAAAAATCATCGATGAAAAACCACCCCATTTCATACCGTACCAACAATGCATCACTGGTGTTAGTTTGAATTGCAGCGATATCTAGAGGCCATATCAAGCCACCCTCAGAGGCAGAACCTTCCCATATAACGTCGCTTGAACCACTAGACTTAAGTAATTGAAGTGTTGGGGGAATAATTCCTGTGCATGTGCCAGCTATAGACTCAGAACTTATCTGTGTAAGGTTACAGTGAATTTCTTGCCCAGTTGCCATTATAGAAATAGAGAAAATGCTGATTAGTGCCCAGCAGCGAAGTCTAGTAGACATAAAGGTTATTTTACCCATTATTTTTCTCCAAGGCTTTCGTAACTGGATTTAAAAATCAATTTTTCGAACGCTTACTGAACCGACCGCACGCAATAGACATATAACGTCAGTGGAGCTGGGCTGTATTGTTTCGACATTTATGTAATATAGGGTTTAGGTGCTCGTAACGCTGTAGTTCTAAAGCGGGTATCACAATAGTTTGCTCATAAATACGCTATAGGGATCTTCGCTATAGTCAGCAAAGGGTGGGCAATAGTCAAATTGGAATTTTGTATAGAGTTGTCTAGCCGGTTCAAAGGCCGCCATCGATCCGGTTTCTAAACTTAAACGTTTATAACGCCGCTGCATAGCGACTTCGATAAGGTGTTTGAGTAGCTCTTGCGCAATACCTTTTCTTAGATGGCCAGGCGCCGTCTTCATAGACTTAATCTCTGCGTGGAATTCGTCAAGCTCCTTAAGAGCCCCGCAGCCCACTAATAGTGAACCTTCCCAGGCACTCCAGAAGCTAATGTCGGGCTTGCGCAGTGAATCTAAATCCAGGGCATGGACACTCTCGGGCGGAGAGTGCAATGCCATGTCTCGAAGATGTGCATTGAGTAGCTCGGGTATTTGTGGGCCACTCAAATCATCAATTTTAATTTCCATATGAATCCAAGGAGAGGAAGAATCTGAGCGCTGTATGGAGGCGCTGACTGATTGCTTGTAGCCTGATAGTACTCGGTGGAGTTGATTGTTAAATGTGTAGTTATCTTTATCTACACAAGAGCTGTTGAGGGGCGACCTCGACGCTATTCCCCGAGGTAATTAAGTTACGCCAAACCCAGTTGTGATGCTCGATGATCTTATCAGCCCGTAGGTGAGGTCTATTACTTACGGTATGGCAGTCGGATGCAACCACCACATGATAGACCAGACTCACCGCCGAACGGATAGTGGAATCGACACAGAGGTCAGTGGCCCAGCCAGAGATAATTAACTTCTTCGGATTAAGTGCTGTGAGCAAGCTATGTAGTTCTGTATTACAAAATGCATCGTTAGTTGTTTTCCTAATGATAGCATCCGCATCAGATTTTAAGAGCGATGCAGCTATCTCCCAAGTGGGAGTGTTAGGGCTAAGGCCTTCTTCTTCAGTGCCGTCATGTTGGATAAAAACCACCTTACCCTGGTTCTCTCTTATAGATTTAGATAGATGATTAATGCGACTAACCACTCCGTCAGAATCGAATTTATCAGATGCGTCAAATGCCGCGCCTTGCATGTCGATAATTAATAAGATATCCATTGTTATGCCTATTGAAGTACATATCTAAGCGTTGCTTGGCGTTCGCTGTGCTGATGAGTCAGGGCGAAAATCCAGCTGCGTCTTGGTGCCATATCCTCAGAGTTAACAGCTGCTTCAGTAGTCACTGATTAGGTGTTTTTAGCAACAGCCATGATTACGTCAGTGCTACCTCTTTTACTACTTTGTGAAAAGGCGGTGTTAAGTTCTACCAGAGTAAAACCAACGTTTGAACAGCAATCACGAATTGCCTTTTCAGTGAATCCCAAATCAGCTGCCGAGTCTGTGCTTTTCCAATCCCACTGAACTAAAAGGCCAGAGGGTTTTAAGAGTGACTTTAACACGGTTAGGGTTTGCTCATAATTTGGAACAAAGGAAAAAACTGAAGAAGCAACGATTAAGTCGAACTCAGCTGCCAGAATAGGCTTAGCTCCATGGGCTTTATCAGTGATGTCATAAGCGAGCACATTGACATTTGTTAAGCGTTTATCACTTAATACCTCAATCATCTTCGACGAGGAGTCAATGGCCAAGACAGTGGCGGCCAGCGTGGCGATTTTTTCGGTTAGAAGTCCCGTACCACAGCCAAAATCTAATACTCTTAAACCATCTAGGTCGATGACAGGGCATAAGGAATCGAATGCTTTCTGAGCATAGTCAATGACATCTGAGTTAGCATCCCAATCCTCTGCATAATCATCCCAACTGTCACTCATTTTATTTTCCTATCTTCATCGCAATATTTATCGGGGTAAGCTCATTCCATTGAAAAATAGCGTTTCAATTGATTGTCGGCGCGCTTATTCTCGCCGTTAATATTGAACGAATTATTATGTGGCGTCTTGTTTATGCTGAGTGAAATAATATTTTCCTAACACCACCATTAAGACACCACCAAGCACCATAGCCGCTGAAATCGTAAGGCGTAAGGTGATGATTTCGGACATAAACATAACTCCTCCCATAGCGGCAATTACTGGGACTAACAGTTGAACAACGGCTGCTTGCGTAGCTGAAAGGCCGCCAAGCGCAATATACCATATAGTGTAACCGACTCCTGATGTGATGCCTCCGGATAATAAAGCCAGCAATACACCCTCGGATGAATAATTAGCATGACTAAATGTGAATAAGCTAACTAGTATAACCAGTGGAATGGTCCTGAAGAAATTATAGGCGGTATCCATGAGGGGGTTGTGCGAGCTGCGACCTTTCAGGGTGTAAATTCCCCATGCAACTCCGGCAACAGCCATAAGTAAGAAGCCGGCAGTTGATGGTGTTGTTACACCCGGCAGAATAAGGTAGACAAAACCAGCGAACGCAATGATCACACCGGCCCATTCGGTAGTATGTAGCCGAGCACCAGAAATAAGAGACAGTAAAATCATTGTTATTTGAACCGAGCCAAAGAGAATAAGCGCGCCGGTTCCTGTGTCTAAGGAAATGTAAGCATAGGAAAATGAAATCGCGTATAGAAACAGCATAAGGCTGGCAATCCAGCTACCCTTTGCAGAAGACTCAGACTTTTTCTGAGTGATTCTAATGATTAAAAAAAGAACAGCGGCACCTGATAGTAAGCGTATAACTGTAAAACTTGCTGCATCAATGGCTTCATTTCCCAATGCCAAGCGGCATAATACCGAATTTGCAGCAAATGCAACTAATGCCAAGCCAGTAAGAACACTGGTTTTTGCTAAAGAATTAGTAATCAATTTTTCTCTTCCTAGAGAACATAACGCTACAGCAGTAGGCGTCCGGTTAAGCTGCTTGTCCTGCGCAAACATCTCGACATTATGTATATATTGCATTGTCTAGTCAGGCGCTAGTGTGGAGCAGTGAATCTAGTGCTAAGTGGGTGCGAAAATACGTTTTACTTGATCGACGGCGTATTGAAAACCAGAGTCCGAATCGTGCAGTAGCAGCAGTGTAGTGCGCCCATGTGCCTTGACGCCAGGGTTATCACTTGCTATCGCTGCTTCAATAATCGATTCGATCGCTTCTTCTCCAAGTGCAACAATAGCGAGGCTTAAGCTGAGCTGCATATCTCTGCTACCGCGACCAAATTGTGTCGCAAGTTCATCGGCCAGACCCTTCTCTTGTCCGCTGGGCACAAGGACTACTGCGGTTCGCCAAGCACTTTGGGCAACTTCATCATTGGAATCATGTAGCAAGGAGCGAGTAATCGCGGGCCAAGTACTGGTGTCCTTAATCTTTGATAGTGTATGAAGTGCTTGGCTTCGGGCTTGAGCGCACTTGCAATGCAGTTCCGCTAACAATTTGGGAACGGTTACCTCGGCCGGGAAACGTATCAACGCCCAAGTGAGCATGTCGCGTACGAAAAAATCCGGCTCAATTGCACATCTACTTACGAGTATATCGACCAGGCCTTGTTCGGGATTGGAGCCAATTGCGAGTGCGGCCTTCAGCCGCATTGAAGAGTCGTTAGAAGCCAAGGCAGCGATCAATTGTGTTCTCGATGGTTTAGTTCGGAATGTGTTCATTGGCATGACCGTAAATAGGGGCTGATATATTTTTTGAGGTAATAATGTCCTGTGTTTTTAAATAAATATGAGCTTCCTTCCAGAAACCGCAATGATTTAGTGAGGGGCATATTTCCTCTCATATTTTGCTGGACTGACATAGCCCAGATAAGAGTGCAGTCTTCTCTGATTGTAAAACACTTCTAAGTATTCAAACAAGCTCTGCTTCAGCTCTGCTTCGATAGCCTTGGTGATTAACTAATTCTGGCTTTAACGTTCCAAATAAACTCTCGGTTACTGCATTATTCAAACACTCACCTTTGCGACTCATACTACAAACTAGCTTATGGTCTTTTAGTAATTACTGATAGTTTAAATAAATCTGTCACCTTTAACGTTGTTCACTATTAAGTTGTTTCTGGCACTACTTTTTTAAGCCCAAACAATCACGACGAGCAACTAAGATGGGACAATCCACCCACCTCAAAGAACTCAGGCGGTTTCAACCTATAGTATTTATCCTCCACTTCCTTCGACTGTTCTGCATATGGCTGTGTCATCACGTCCTGCAGTTCTCGAATTAGAGCGTAATTTCCCGCACTTGCTTGCTGATAAGCCGGCATAACAAACCACTCTCGCCAAATGTATTTTGGGTTGACGAGCTTCATCTGCCTCGATATTTCCTCACTGGTTCGGGGCGAAGTCGCATTCACGTCACAGGCGCTGTTGAGGAGCATTTTCCAGTTTGCGAGCCACTGCGCCCAGCGCTTGTCCCTCTTTTCGGGGTCA
>JAESUI010000310.1 GCA_016763135.1 Flavobacteriales bacterium | reverse complement strand
TAGCCAATAATCTTACATTACAAGATACGATTGATTTTTCTATATCTGGCGAAGAAGAATCTGGGCGTATAATAGATGGCACTTTGTTTTTATATGCAAGTAATGGATATCCATTTGATGCTAACATTCAACTAGCATTGTATGATGAAAACATGAATTTCCTTCAAAACTTAACAGTTAATAATCAAATTCAGTCTGCTCCGGTTAATGCTGCTTTAAAGGTAACTGGTAAAAAAGAATCTGTAATTTCTATTCCCTTATCAGCTTCAGATATTGATAATTTATATTTAGCTGAACATATATTATTAAGTATAGCTTTTACTACTACTGCACAGCCTCAGTTTATTAAAATTTATGAAGGGTATGAGATTGATATAAAAGTGGTTGGTGATTTTTCATATAATGCTAGTTTTAAGTAAGAAATGAGTGTTTTCAGAAAAATTCAGCTGATACTTCTAATTGTTGTTACTTCTCAGTTTTCACTGTTAGCTCAAAATAATACTGACTTTTTTGTAGATACTACTCAGCATTTAACTGTTTCTTTTGGAGCAAATTATACTTATGGATCTTCTGTAATGAATAATGAGTTTTTAAATAAATTTATTTTTGGAGGAAAGATAGATAGGGAACATAAAGATAAAGCGTATCAAAAATTATCAAGCAATAATAGATTAGGAGGAGATTTGAATTATAGTTTAAATGTAGTCATACCTTTGGATACTTTTTTTGGAAAAACAAATATTTCCTTCAAAGTCGGGTTGGAGATCATAGAGCATATGGATGGTGAATTTTCTTCAGATTTATTCAAATTTACTTTTGATGGAAATAAGCAGTTCGCTGGTGAAAATATTGAAATAGGAGGGACAAATTATAATTACTATAAGTATCAACAATTAAATCTTGGGCTTATTAATTATAAGTATTATGATGAAAAATTAGCCAAAGAAGGAGTGGTTTTTTCTATAATAATGGCTGAAGAACATAAAGCGATAACGGTAAGAGAAGGCTCAATTTTTACTGAAGAATTAGGTCGGGAAATAGATGTAGATTTAAATTATTTATACAACTCTTCAGATACTGCAAATAAAGGAATAGGTGCTTTTAATGGCTTTGGGGTTTCTACTGATTTATTTACTGAGTTTTATCTTAAAAATGGAGATAAAGTATATTTAGGAGTTGAGGATTTAGGGTTTATCCATTGGAATAAAAATTCATTAGAAGTTGCAACTGATAGTACTTTTCACTTTGAAGGAATTGTGGTGGACAATCTTTTTGACTTAAATGATACGTTATTGAGTAATATTTCAAAAGACTCTATTATTAATAGTATTTCAACAAGTAATGAGAAAGGAGATTATTCAGTTGCTTTGCCTACAGCCGTTAATATTAATTACACAAAAGTGCTGAATGAAAAATGGAAGATAAACATTGGGGTTTATCATAAAATATTATCGAATTATTTTCCGTTGATATATACAAATTACTACTACTATTTTAATAAAAAATTTGTTGCTAAAGCACATGTCTCTTATGGAGGCTATGGTAAATTAAACACTGGATTAGCACTTGCAAAATCAATAGGAAATTATTTTAATGTATTTATAGGTACTAATAATATAGAGGCTTTTATTGTTCCAAGTTCGTCCTATAGTAATAGCGGTTTTGTTGGACTAAAAGCTTATTTTTAATAAAAAGAGATAATGAAAAATATACCAAATATAAAAAATACAGACTCCGGGAACTTCTTTTTAATTGCTGGACCTTGTGTTGTTGAGAGTGAGGAAAATGTTTTTGAAATTGCATGTACGATTAAGGAAATTACAAACCGATTAAAAATACCTTTTATTTTTAAAGCCTCTTATCGCAAAGCAAATCGATCGAGATTAGATTCTTTTACAGGAATTGGAGATGAAAAAGCATTAGCAATTATAAAAAGTGTGAAAGATAGGTTGCAGTTACCAACACTAACGGATGTTCATACAGCTGAAGAATGTGCAATTGCGGCAGAATCGGTTGATGTATTACAAATCCCTGCTTTCTTATGTAGACAAACAGATTTATTGGTTGCTGCAGCAAAAACTGGGAAGGTAGTTAATATTAAAAAAGGACAATTTTTATCTGCTGATGCAATGCTATTTGCTGTTAATAAAGTAAAAGAATCAGGAAATGATAATGTGTGGTTAACCGAAAGAGGAACAACATTTGGTTATCAAGATATGGTGGTAGATTTTAGAGGAATCCCTACCATGCGAAAATTTGCTCCTACAGTTTTGGACATTACGCATTCACTACAACAACCTAATCAGTCTTCTGGTGTTACTGGTGGAAAACCAGAATTAATTGAAACAATTGCAAAAGCTGGAATTGCGGTAGGTGTAGATGGGATTTTTATTGAAACTCACCCAGATCCATCCAATGCAAAAAGTGATGGTGCAAATATGTTAAGACTAGATTTGTTAGAGGATCTGTTAACTAAATTAATTAAAATTAGAGAAGCAATTAATGCATAAGTTGTTATACATATTGTTTTTTGTTTTTCCGTTGGTTGGAGTTTCTCAAACCGATACAATTGCTCATTTGTACACTTTTGGTGGTAATAATAACGATAATGCTGAGGAAATTGAAGCTACTACAGATGGTGGATATATAGTGATTGGTGCTACTTCAAGTAACAGTTGGGGAAATACAGATGCATACTTATTAAAAATAGATTCTATGTGTAATTATGAATGGAGTCAGGCTATAGGAGGTGCTAATAACGATTGGGGTTATTCCATTAAACAAACCTTTGATAAGGGATTTATAATAGCTGCTAGTTCTAATAGTTTTGGTAATGGAGGTTATAATGCAGTGTTGATGAAACGAGATAGTTTAGGGAACTATGAGTGGAGAAAAACTTATGGTGGACAAGATTGGGATTTTGCTTATTCTGTAGTTCAAACTTATGATAGTGGCTATGTGTTTTGTGGTGAAACTTACAATAATAGCAATGGGTTTTCTGACGTTTATATTGTGAAAACAAATCCTTTAGGAGATACACTTTGGACAAGAACTTTTGGAGGAGTACTAGTTGATAAAGGTAATTGTGTTATTGAAACTTCTGATTCTAATATCGTTGTAGCTGGAATAAGGAATACTGTAAGTGATTCTACTCAAGCTTATGTTATTAAATTAACCCGAAATGGAACACTAATTTGGGATAGTATTTATGGTGATACATTGTATGAAAATATAAATGCTATTATAGAAACTACAAATGGAGATTATGTCGTTGTTGGCTCATCTACCAGTAATAGTACAGTAAATAATAAACAGTTTTATATTTTTAGAACTAACAAAGATGGAATACCTATATGGACTTTCTTAGGAAATTCCGTTAAAGATGAGGAGGTATTTGACTTATTTGAAGAAACAAATGGAGATTTAATGAATGTTGGATACACAGAAGATGCTGGAGGAGGGATGAAAGATGCCGCCTTATTTAAGATTACTTCTATTGGCTTTTGGGGTGGTTTAGGACCAACTTATGGAAATGTAGATAATGAAATTCTAAAAAGCATTACAGTTGGTGTTAATGGAGATTATTGCATGGCTGGATATACAACTTCTTTTGGGAATGGTATTGAGGATGTATTAGTGATTAGACTTGATACAGTGTATAATGGTCAAGATACGAATACAACTAATTATATAGATATTATTCCTTTAACAGTTAATGAATTAGATGAAAAATCTAAAATTAATATTTATCCAAACCCTACTAAAAGTTTTGTGATAATTGAGATTGATAATATAGATGCGAACAACTATCAATTTGTTTTGACTGATATTGAAGGTAGAGTTGTAAGGCGAAGAAAATTTACGGGGAGCAATACGAAAATTAATTTAGAGAATGTTCAAAAAGGAATTTATATATATTTAATTCTTGAAAAATCTAGACAGATAG
>JAESUI010000309.1 GCA_016763135.1 Flavobacteriales bacterium | reverse complement strand
CCATACATGCTCAACAAGCATACGACATGGCATTCGCCATGAGAAACATGATAAAGGAGTTTTCATGCGTATCCCCGCCCTTGCTCTGCTGACCATTTTCCTGATCGTACCATTCGCCCACGCGGATGATTCCGCCGAGATCCGCGATTCGGTCGTCAAGATCTTTACGACACAACGCGAGCCAAACTTCGAAAACCCTTGGATCAAACAACCACCCTCAGAAATCAGCGGCACAGGCTTTGTCATCGAAGGCAACCGAATCCTCACCAACGCTCATGTCGTCACCATGGGATCGCAAATCTTTGTTCAGCCTCCAAACTCCGCGGACAAACTCCGCGCACGAATCGTCGGCATCGCGCCGGGCATCGACCTTGCGATCATCGAGCTTCGCAAAGAATCAGATCGTGAAGCATTCCACGCCAAGCACGCACCACTCACACTCAACGAAACCCTCCCCGCCATCGGTTCAACGGTGCAAGCCATCGGGTTCCCTATGGGCGGCGAACAAATCTCACTCACCGAAGGCGTCGTCTCACGCATTGAGTTCACCGGCTATGCACAAGACACCGCCGGGTTGCGTGTTCAAATCGACGCCGCAGTCAATCACGGCAACTCCGGGGGCCCGGTGGTCCAAGACAACCAAGTCGTCGGCGTCGTGTTCTCAGGTGTCGAATCAGCCGACAACATCGGCTACCTCATCCCTGTTGAAGAAGTCGTCGCATTCATAAGCGACATCGACGACAACAACGAGTTCGACGGCCGACCACGCCTCCTCGATACCGCCTACCAAACCGCAGAAAACCCTGCAATCCGCGATTGGCTCAATCTCGACGCATCCCAAACCGGGCTGCTCTTCACCGGCAAAGATGATGAAGATAACGAAGACGAAGACCAAGAATCAGTATTCGAAAAATGGGACCTCATCGACGCCATCGGCGAACACGACATCGACAACGCCGGCATGATCACCATCGGCGACGACATCCGACTCCTCTGGGGATACATGATCCCCAAACTCGCAAACAACGGCACAGTCCCGATCACCGTGCTCCGCAATGGCGAGTCCATCACGCTCGATGTCCCCGTCGCGAGCTCACGCGATGATCTTCTCCCCGCCATCGGCGACGCCTACCCAGAATATTTCATCATCGGCCCAATGGTCTTCTCACCCGCCCGCCGCGAGCATCTCCGAAACTTCTACACACCATACCTCGCGATGCAAGGCAACCCCGCCGCCCTGCGTGCAAGCGATACCCAAGAAATGCCAGGCGAGGAAGTCGTCCTCCTCGTCTCCGATTTCCTCCCGCACGCCATCACCAAAGGCTACGACGCGAGCTACAAGCCCGCGCTCAAATCCCTCAACGGCACACCCATCACCTCACTCGAGCAACTCGTCACACTCCTCAACGATTCCGAAGATGATTACCTCGAGTTCGCCTTCCACGACAAAGGCCAAGAGATCCTCATCTTCAATCGCGAAGAGCTCTACGAGTCCACCGAAGAACTCCTCGAAGAGAACTCAATCCGCAAGCAAGGCTCCAAGCGATTCATGAATCTCTGGGATAACGACTAAATTAACGCCGTTCCAAGCCGTTAAGCCGTGGTTTTGACAAATCACGGCTTTTTCGTGTTGACATAGTTAGATATTTGGCTAAATTACGAACATGAACAAAGTGTTTAAGGCATTATCCGATCCGACCCGCCGAAAGGTGCTGGGCTTGCTCCGTGAGCGGCCCATGAATGCGGGCGAACTCGCCGATCATTTCGATGTGTCCAAGCCCACGATGTCCGCTCATTTCGCGGTTTTGCGTGAAGCCGGGCTCGTCGAGCCGGTCAAAGAGGGACGCGTGATCACCTATCACCTGATGATGTCGGTGCTCGAAGAAGCCATGTTCGGTTTCGCCCAGATCTTCGGGCTCGAAGTCAAAGCCGTCGAGCAACCAGCCTCAACGACCACCCCTGAACCCGACCCTGAACCAGACCCCAAACCCGGCACAACCTTGCCACCTAAGGAGCAAGCTCAATGAACAACACCCCCTGCCCAAAGAGTTCATTGATCCGAGCGATCTTGATTGCAGCCGCCATGCTCATCACGAGCGGAATGGTCACACTCGCCCAGAGTATGGGTTTCATCGAGAACCATCTCATTATCAAAGTCATCGGCATCACCTTTGGACTCATCTTGATTGTGACCGCAAACTATTTCCCAAAGCAACTCTTTCCACATTCCGCATCCAACGCCCAACGCAAAATCGCCTGGCTCTTCGCCATCGCAGGATTGCTCTACATCACAGTCTGGATCACCGGGGACACCCAACGCACCCGACCCATATTCTCGCTGATGTTCGCGCCAGCATGCATCCTCTCGATGCTCATGTATCGATACGCAAATCCAAATCTCACACCATCGCCATCGCCGGAGACTCAATCATGATGAAGCCCAAAACCCAGACCATCGTCGCCACCACCATCATCGCGCTGACATCTTCGATCGGGATTACCCTGATCCCGACCAAGCCCGACGCATCGACAGCTGTCCTGCTTACCTTGGCGGTGTTCGTCATCGCATGGAACGGGACCAAGGCACTGATCAAACGCAAAAATCCTGAACTCGACTGGCTGACATCCAAAGCCCGCCACGAGATACTCTTCGCCATCATCCTCGCGAGCCTGCTCCTGCTGGGCGCGATGATCATGACCGTCGCCAAACAACTCGAACTCCTCGACAGCGATGTCATCAAACGGATCGTCGGCATCAACACCGGGCTCATGCTCATCGTCCTGGGCAACTACATGCCCAAGAAGAACCAAGCAACCACGGGCGAATGCGGGTGCCCGTCCAAGTCTTCATCGAGCTCCATCCAACGCTTCATCGGCTGGACCTTTGTCCTCGGCGGGCTCCTCTACACCCTCGCTTGGATCACCCTCGATCTCAACCAAGCCGGCATCGCCATCATGTTCTCGTTCCCCGCTGCCATCGCGATTATCCTCGCTCTCCGCTTTGCCTACCTT
>JAESUI010000308.1 GCA_016763135.1 Flavobacteriales bacterium | reverse complement strand
TAAATCTATTCCTATTATTTTTCCCATGATATGTGTATTTTAATTTTTATCAATTATTCGGATCACAATAGTCAAACAATATGCCATTGCATTTTTAGAAAAAATTAAAGAAATATTGGCAGTTTTATAGCCTTTTAGCTGTTTAAGACTGACAAAAGAGTGACATTAAGACAGTTTTTTTTAAGTTACTAACTATAGACAGTTAAAATTATTCATTTCAAATTTAATTATTCTTAATTATTATAATAATTTTGTTTCCTTAATAAGAACACCATTTATTAGATGCAAAAATTAACATTAGACATAGTCTACCAATATGTATTCGAAGGAAGAAAAATTGAAATTGACGAGGAAACACATAAAAATGTAGAAAAGTCTTTCACCTTCTTAGATCCATTTTCTAAAGACAAAATAATTTACGGAATTAATACTGGATTTGGGCCTATGGCTCAATTTAGAATTGAACCAGATGAATTAAAAAACCTTCAGTATAATTTAATCAGAAGCCATTCTAGTGGTACAGGTAATGCACTTGATACTCCTTACGCTAAGAGTGTTGTTTTGGCTCGTTTAAATAATTTTCTTCAAGGGAACTCTGGAATTAGTGCTGGCGTAATAGATCAACTACAGTTATTTTTGAATAAAGATATCATCCCTGAAATTTTCGAACACGGTAGTGTTGGAGCAAGTGGAGATTTAGTTCAACTCTCTCATTTAGGACTAAACCTAATTGGAGAAGGATACGTTTATGAAAATGGCGAAAGAAAAAAAACAGCTGAAGTTTTTGAAAAGCATAACATCAAACCTTTAAAGTTAAACTTGAGAGATGGATTAGGTTTGATTAACGGAACCTCTTGCATGACTGGTATCGCAGCCTTAAATCTAATTTATGCTAAAAGATTAGTAACTCATGCTATTACTGCTTCAGCAATTATTAATGAAATTGTTGAAGCTTTTGATGACTCATTTTCTAAGGAATTAAATGAAGCTAAATTACATAGAGGACAAAATTACATTGCGCTGAAAATGCGTGAATATTTACACGATAGTAAATTAATAAGAAAGAGAGCCGAATTATTTAAAGATGATGCTGAAATTCAACGTAAAGAATTCAAAAAGAAAATACAAGAGTATTATTCTATTAGATGTGTACCTCAGATATTAGGACCAATCGTTGATACATTGGATTATGCAAAGGAAGTTATTGAAAATGAATTAAACTCTACCAATGACAATCCTATTGTCAATACTGACGTAGAAAATGTTTTTCATGGAGGAAATTTCCATGGGGATTATATCTCATTGGAAATGGATAAAATAAAAATTGCGTTGACCAAACTATCTATGTTAATGGAAAGGCAATTAAACTTTTTATTGAATCATAATTTGAATAATGTCTTCCCTCCATTCCTGAACGCGGGAAAATTAGGGTTGAATTTCGGTTTCCAAGGCATTCAATATACAGCAACATCTACTACCGCAGAAAATCAAGCTTTGAGTAATTCAATGTATGTGCACAGTATCCCAAACAACAATGACAATCAAGACATTGTTAGTATGGGTACCAATAGTGCGTTAATGGCAAAACAAGTATTAGAAAACAGTTTCCAAGTAATGTCAGTTCACTTAATGGCGATTTGTCAAGGGATTGATTTATTAGATGATTCTGCTAAAGAAAAATTATCCTCGAAAACTAAAAAAGTACATAGAGACATAAGAAAAATAGCTTCATTTGTTACTGATGATACTCCTCAATCTGAAGCTATAGGTAAAGTAAAAGATTACATTAAAGAAAACAACTTTTAATATGAATTGTGCATTAGTAACAGGTTCTTCAAGAGGTTTAGGTAAGGTAATTGCTTTGCAACTAGCAAAAGACCATAGTTTACATATATTAATCAACTATTCTTCTAATAAAGAAGCTGCAGAAGACACGTTGAATCAAATAAAGGAAGCTGGAGGAAGTGGAGAGGTTCTCCAATTTAATGTTCAAGATAAAGTAAGTGTAGATAAAGTATTGGACCAGTGGAAAACTGATAACCCTGATAATTTTATTAGTGTATTGGTTAATAATGCTGGTATTACGAAAGACGGCCTTTTCGTTTTTATGGAAGAAAAAGATTGGGATGATGTTGTTAATGTTTCTTCTAAAGGAATGTTTAATGTTACTCGTAACCTTATTATACAAATGGTAAGAAAAAGAACAGGTCGTATCATCAATGTAGCATCACTTTCTGGTTTAAAAGGGGTTCCTGGTCAAACTAATTATTCGGCTGCAAAAGGCGCCATGATTGCTGCAACTAAAGCATTGGCTCAAGAAGTCGCAAAACGAAAAATTACAGTAAATGCTATTGCTCCTGGTTTTATTGAAAGTGATATGACTGATGATTTACCAGTTGATCAATTAAAACAACTGATCCCTATGAATCGTTTTGGGAGAGCTGAAGAAGTTGCTCATCTAGTAAGTTTTTTAGCTTCAGAAAAATCTTCTTATATTACTGGAGAAGTAATAAATATTAACGGAGGAATTTATTCTTAATGGAGCATAGAGTTGTAATAACAGGAATTGGAATTTACTCTTGCTTAGGTGAAAATTTAAGTGAAGTAAAAGATTCTTTGTATAAAGGTAGAAGTGGAATAATTTTCGATGCCCCAAGAAAAGAAATGGGCTTTAGATCTGCTTTAACTGGTATGGTAAAAGATCCTGATCTAAAACCTTTTCTAAATAGAAGGCAACGAATGGGGATGCATCAGCCAGCTATGTATGCGTACATGGCGACTAAAGAAGCTGTTGAAAATGCAGGGTTAGATATTGATCAATTAAGTCAATCTGAAACGGGTGTGATTTTTGGAAATGACAGTACTGCTGGCTCCATTATGGAAACAGTTGATAAATTGAGAAAAAAAAATGATACAACACTAATTGGTAGTGGTGCAATTTTTCAGAACATGAACTGCACAGTAAACATGAACATCTCTACAATTTTTAAATTAAAAGGAATTAATTTTACTGTGAGTGCTGCTTGTGCATCTGGCTCACACTCAATTGGATTAGGTCATCTTTTAATTAAACAAGGGCTTCAAGAAAGAGTAATTTGTGGTGGAGCCCAAGAAATTAATGGAACTGCAATGGGTAGTTTTGATGGATTAAGCGTATTCTCAACACTAGAAGATACGCCAACCAAAGCATCTAGACCATTTGATAGAGATAGAGATGGCTTAATACCTGGCGGAGGTGCTGCAACTCTAGTATTAGAATCATACGAATCAGCTGTTAAAAGAGGTGCCCCAATTTTAGGAGAAATACTCGGCTATGGGTTTTCATCAAATGGAGATCATTTATCAAACCCAAATCTTGATGGACAACACCGCTCTTTAAACATGTCGCTTAAACAAGCAAACATCAAAGCAAGTGAAATAGACTATGTTAGTGCACATGCAACATCTACTCCCGTTGGCGATAGTATTGAGGCTCAAGCCATTTATGATATTCTAGGAAGCAAAGTAGCTGTTAGTTCAACAAAGTCTATGACTGGGCATGAATGTTGGATGGCTGGAGCAAGTGAAGTTGTTTATTCAATGTTGATGATGGAGAATGATTTTATTGCTCCTAATATAAATTTTGAAAATCCCGATGAAATATCAGCAAAAATTAATATCATTGCAGAAACAAAAGAACAAAAGATAGACACCTTTCTATCAAATTCTTTTGGTTTTGGAGGAACAAACTCAAGCTTAATTATTAAAAAAATAAAATAAATGGCAAGTAGGGATGAAATCGTTAGCACCGTCAAAGAATTTTTATCTGAAGAATTTGAAGTAGATAAATCTACAATGGAACCTGAAGCTAACCTACAAGAAACACTTGATTTAGATAGTCTTGACTATGTTGATTTAGTAGTTGTTATTGAAGAAAACTTTGGTTTTAAAGTTGCTGGAGAAGACTTTGTTGATGTGGTAACATTCAATGATTTTTATGCACTTGTTGAGAAAAAATTAGCTGAAAAATAGTGAATGAGTCAGTGGGACGGAAAGAGTAAAGGAACCGTTGTTGGCTACAAAATATTTCTGAATATCATTAAACTTTTTGGATTACCCCTAACCTATCTTATTCTAAGATTTGTTACTTTTTACTATTATCTTTTTGCGACAAAGAATAGAAATGCTATTCGTGATTTCTATTTGAATGCTTTAAAGCTCCCAAAAAATCAGGTTAATAAAATAACTCGAAAAAACTTCTTTTATTTCGGGCAAACTCTTGTTGATAGATTTGCTTTCCTAATCGGAAAAGGTGATAAATTCTCCTACACTTTTAGCAATGAACAATACCTTTTAGATATAAAAGATGCTGGTAAAGGTGGTATTCTACTAAGCGGTCATGTAGGTAACTGGGAAACAGCAGGTAATTTATTGAAATCGAGAGTTACTCCAACTATAAATGTTTTAATGCTAGATAAGGAAGTTGAAAAAATTAAACAATTTCTTGAAGCGACCACTGGAGGATCTCATTTTAATATTATTCCCATAAAAGATGATTTAAGCCATGTCATAAAAATTCATCAAGCATTAAAAAGAAATGAGTTTATAGCCATACATGCTGACAGGTATATGGAGGGTGCAAAATTTATTGAATTAGATTTCTTAGGTCAGCAAGCGAAATTCCCCTTAGGCCCATTTATTATTGCTTCAAAATTTAAAGCTCCTGTCACTTTTGTTTTTGCAGTAAAAGAGAATAAATACCATTATTTATTAAGTTCTACTCTACCAATAACAGAAAATTTATCAGCTGAAGAAATTGCTAAAAAGTTCGTGGAAGAATTAGAAAAAAAAGTTACCTTACACCCTGAACAATGGTTTAATTATTTTAACTTTTTTAAATAATGTTGCTTTCAAAAGAAAAGACTGCAGACATCATCCCTCAAAAGGTTCCTTTTGTAATGATAGACAGCTTAACATCTGTTAATGAAGACAGTTTTATTTCATCATTTATTGTAAATAAAGAAAATATTTTCTTTAAAAATGAAAAGCTACAAGAACCCGCTTTAATTGAAAATATTGCTCAAACTGTTGCTGCTGGTTTTAGTTATGTAGGGCAACAAGAAGGAGGAGAGCCAAAAATTGGTTTTATTGGAGCTATTTCTAAATTAAAAATTCATCAATTACCAAGTATAGGTGATGAAATTATAACAACAGTTACTCAGCTACATCAATTTGAAAACATTTATTTGATAAAAGGGAAAAACTATGTTGGTAACAGCTTATTAGTTGAATGTGAAATGAAAATTGTTGTTGGTGTATGAGTTTAAAAACGGAAATAGAATTTGATGTACGTTTTAGCGAAACTGATGCTATGGGCGTTGTATGGCATGGGAACTACTTAAAATTTTTTGAAGATGGTAGAGAAGCTTTTGGAAAACAATATGGTATTGAATATTTAGATATCTATCACAAAGGTTTCTTCACTCCTATTGTTAAATCAGTAATCAACCATAAGTCTCCAATAAACTATGGTGAGCGGGCTAAAATCATTACAACAATGATTCCTTCTAAAGCCGCAAAAATCATATTTCAATATGAAATCATCAACCTTTCTACAGGAAAAGTAAGTGCTACAGGACAAGCCATTCAAATATTCCTATCAGTAGAGACAAGAGCATTAGAGTTACTAACACCCGATTTTTACGAAGACTGGAAGAAGAAAATGGGAATTAAGATATGATTACATACATTGGTTCTGAAAATATTATCTCCCCCCTCGGAAGCTCTGCTCAGGAAAATTTTTTACAAGTTAAAAATGGTAAATCAGGGATTAACCTTTTTAAAAATGTTGGTGTTGGAAAAGAAGATTTACACCTATCTAAGATAAAAATTTTAACAGTAGATTATAAATTTGATTATTTACTTTCCAACTGTTTGAACAACATTGTTAATGAGTCTGCCGCAAGCATTATTGATTCAGAAGATACAATCGTTATTATTAGTACTACTAAGGGTGATATTGAAGACAATCTTACAACTCCTATTCAACAATCAATCAATAAATTACAGAAAGAATTTAATCTTGCTCACACCCCAATTGTAATTTCTAATGCCTGTATATCTGGAGTATTAGCTATGAATACTGCCAATAATTTTATTCAATCTAATACATACAAACATGCATTTGTAATTGGTGCAGATGCCATTAGTAGTTTTGTTTTATATGGTTTCCAATCTTTATATGCTGTTAGTGATGAGCCTTGTCAGCCATTTGATAAAGAAAGAAAGGGAATTACACTTGGCGAAGCTGCTGCAGGAGTTTTAATGTCTGATGATGAATCAGTTTTTAAAACTGAACCTCTTGAGTTTGTTGAAGGAACATCTTCTAATGATGCCAACCATATTTCAGGGCCTTCAAGAACTGGAGAAGGATTGTATAGAACTGTTTCTAAAACCTTAGAATTAGGAAATGTTAACGTTGCTGAAATAGATTTCATTTCGGCACACGGAACAGGTACTCTTTTTAATGATGAAATGGAATCAATTGCTTTTGACAGACTTGATATGAATAATATTCCATTAAATAGTCTTAAAGGTTACTTTGGACATACCTTAGGCGCTGCTGGTTTAATTGAATCTGCTATCGCTATGCAATCAATAAGAAACAATACTTTAATAAAGAGCTTAGGATTTAAAGAAGAAGGAACATCTGGAGGAATTAACATTCTTGCAGAGAATTTAGAAAAAGAAGTTACAACCATATTAAAAACTGCATCTGGTTTTGGAGGATGTAATGCTTCAGCAATAATTAGAAAATTAAAATGAACTATATCAGCTCATATTGTCATATTTCTTCAGCTAGCTGCAGTGTAAATGGAAAAATAATAAACACATTTAATACTGATTCTCTTGATGAAATAATTAGCGAGCTATATACCTCTTTAGGTATAAAATATTCTAAGTTTCATAAAATGGACGAATTATCTAAAGTTGGTTTTATAGGAACTGAATTGATTAAAAATAGCTTTCCAGAAATAGAAAGCTATGGCGAGAATGATATCGCATTGTTATTTTCCAATCAACGATCAAGCGCTAAAACGGATATTAAATTTCTTGATTCTTATAAAGATGGTGGAATTCCAAGCCCATCACTATTTGTATACACTTTGCCAAATATTCTAATCGGTGAAATTTCCATTAGAAATAAATGGTTTGGAGAAAATATGTTTACAATATCAAAAAACTTTGATACTGAATATTTCACTAACTATTGTAATATACTGTTAAATAAAAATGCTGAGGCTGCTCTTTGTGGCTGGGTAAATGTTGATGACAATAAAATTGAAGCTTTCTTCTTTTTTGTCACTAAAAAAGATTTAAAACAGTTAAATTTGCCACTTGAGTCTAAAATCCTAAGTGGGCTATATACGGCTAGTTAAATTTAATTAAAATGGAAGATTTAAAAGAAAAATTAAAGGAACAAATCATTGATCGTTTAAACCTAGAAGATGTTAATGTTACTGATTTTTCAGACGACATGCCCCTTTTTGGAGGAGGATTGGGTTTAGATTCTATTGACGCTTTGGAATTAATTGTTTTATTGGAAAATGATTATGGAATTGAATTAGCAAATCCTGAAGAAGGAAAAGAAATTTTCGATACTATTAATTCATTGGCTGATTATATCCAAAAAAACAGAAAATAACCTATAATTAACCAAAATATGAGTATTTACATCACAAGCGTAGGCGTAATCTCAGCTATTGGATTAAATGTAGAAGAAAACTACCGATCACTTAAGAACAAAAAAACAGGTATAGCGCCAATAAAATTTCTTGATTTAAACAAGAATATTTTAGCTGGCGAAGTAAAACTGAGTAATGAAGATTTAATTGAACGATTAAATGTCTCCTCTCCTATTTCTCGTACATCTTTACTTGGTCTAGCTGCAGCCAAAGAAGCCTGGAAAGGTCATCAACATAATGATGCAATAAGAACAGGTTTAATTTCTGCAACTTCAGTTGGAGGAATGGACAATACCGAAAAATATTACAAACAACGATTAGAAACTGAAAGCCCTGACATATCATTAGTAACAACTCATGATAGTGGAAACACTACTGAACGAATTGCAAAAGCATTAGGGATATCTGGATACATTAACACGTTATCTACAGCGTGTTCATCTGGAGCAAATGCCATAATGTTAGGTGCTCGTTTAATGCAACAAAATAAGTTAGATCGTGTACTGGTTGGAGGGTCTGATAGTTTTACTCACTTTACTGAAGAAGGATTTCGATCATTAATGATTTATTCTGATGAATGGGTTAAACCATTTGATGAAAATAGAGATGGGTTAAACCTTGGTGAAGGTGGAGGCTTTTTAGTCTTAGAAAACGATAAAAGTTTAGCCATAACAAATAACAAACCCTTAGCTACTTTAGCTGGATGGGCAAATACTGCTGATGCATATCATCAGACAGCTTCATCTCCAGATGGAAAAGGAGCAACTTTAGCCATTTCAAATGCACTAAAAAAAGGAAGTATAAATCCTTCTAAAGTGTCTTATGTTAATGCACATGGCACAGGAACACCAAATAATGATTTATCAGAATCAGTAGCACTAATCAATGTATTTAAAGATAATGTACCTCCTTTTAGTTCTACTAAGGCTTACACAGGACATACACTTGCTGCCTCTGGTGCTATTGAAGCAGTTTACTCAATATTGGCATTACAGCATAATGTAATTTTTCCAAACTTAAATTTCTCCACTCCTATTACTGATACTAAGTTAGTACCTGTAGTTAATTTAAATAAAGAACAAGAAGTTAATATTGTTTTATCTAACTCATTTGGGTTTGGAGGAAATAACTCAACCGTAATTTTTAAGAAAGCATAAGATGTATATAAATGCTTGTTCAACCATATCACATCAAAATTCTTTTCAAAACGAAAATTGGATTAATGAGTTAACTCTTTTAGATGAGAATAATGAGTTAATCACACCCAATTATAAAGAATTTATTGCTCCTACTGCACTTCGTAGAATGAGTAAGATTATTAGAATGGGTTTAACTTGTGCTAAAGATTGTGTGAAGCAATCCGGTATTGAAAATCCAGATGCTATAATTGTTGGTACAGCTTTAGGTTGTTTAGCAGATACTGAAAAGTTCTTAAACAATGCGTTGACTTTAAAAGGATTGATTCCTCCTACTGCTTTTATACAATCAACACATAACACTATTGCTGGTCAGATTTCTTTAGAATTAAAGAATCATAACTATAATGTAACACACACCCAAAACAGTCTTTCTTTTGAACACGCTTTAATTGATGCTATACTATGCCTAAACGAAGATGATTCAAACATACTTGTTGGTGCTGTTGATGAAGAAATTCCTTTATTAGGTGAATTGACAGGGCAGTTTGGTTTGGATTCAATTAAAAACAAACTAACATCTAGCGCTTCGTTTTTCATGTTATCAAACAATAAAACGGAAACAAGTAAAGCTAAATTAGTGGATAGCTATACCGTTGGGTTAAACACTTCTGATTCTAAAAAGATTATAAATGAGTTTTTAGAAAGAAACAATACTTCTTTAGCTGATGTAGATTTAGTACTGTCTAATTCTTATGGAACTGTAAGTGATAGTGAGATTAAAAATCTATTTGATTCTATAGAGGTAATTCCTGTGGAGCAACACACAGGCTATCATTTAACAACTGCTGCTTTTGGAATGCATTTAGCTACAGAAATGATCAATCAAAAATCAGGCAACCAAATATTGATATACAACACACTCAATAATTCAAACATTGGGTTAACCTTACTGCAATCACTTGAAGCATAACCTTACATTAGCGTTTACAGTAATAGCGTTGATTGTATCAGTCTATTTTTATGAAAATCCCTATTTCGCATTTTTAATTACCGGAATAGGAATCTTTTATTTCTTGACAATCGTTTTTGGCTCTGGTCTTATCCAATTAAATTATTTTGTTAAATCAATTAACAAAGGTTCAAATAAAGGAATTGCCATCACTTTTGATGATGGACCTGACCCAGAGATAACTCCTAAAATCTTAGATATTTTAGCAAAAGAAAATGTTAAAGCATCATTCTTTGTAATTGGTCATAAAATTGAAGGTCAGAAAGAAGTCTTACAAAGGATTTACAATGAAGGTCATACAATTGGGAATCATTCTTTTTCGCACACTAAACAACTAACAACAACCCCTACATCCAAGCTTAAACAAGATATTACTAGATGCTCAGCAACTATAGAAAATGCAATAAAGAAAAAACCTTTGTTTTTTAGACCTCCTTTTGGTATTACAACACCAAGGTATAAAAAAGCAATATCAGCACTAAATCTTAAATCTATCGGGTGGTCTATTCGATCATTAGGTACTAAAACAGATGATGCGAAAGCGCTTTATAATTCAGTAACTAAGAAGATATCAGATGGTTCTATCCTACTTTTTCATGATACTCAAAAAGTTGCTGTAGAAGTATTACCCGAAATAATTCAATACTGCAAAAACAACGGCATAAATATTGTTTCTTTACCAGAACTAATCAACGAAAAAGCTTATGAATAAGCAATACACAATCATATTATCACTATTAATAACCTTTTCATTTAGCACATTTGCTCAAGAAAAGACACCATTAAAGAATCCTACTGAGCTTAAAAACAAACTCATTAAACAATCAAAAGAAACTACTTCTATAGTTGCCGATTTCACACAAGAAAAGCATGTGAGTTTTATGAAAAAAACTCAAATTTCTAAAGGAAAATTTTATTACCAACAGCACGATAAAATGAGATGGGAACAAACCTCTCCTTTCAATTATGTGTTATTAATTAATAATGGTAAAGTTCGAATTAAAGATAACGGTAAAGAGAAGAACATTAAAGGCGCTAGTAAAATGATGGGGAAAATCAATAAACTAATGCTGGGTTTAATTAACGGGCAAATATTTGACAACAAAGATTTTACGAGTAAATATTACAGCAATAAAGATTTCTACATTGTAGAATTAACACCTAAAAACAAAAGACTAAAAGCCATCTTCAATACCATTGAGTTAACATTTTCTAAAAAAACTATTCGATTAAAGACACTCACTTTCTTTGAGAAATCTGGTGATAAAAGTGTGATGAAGTTTTTTAATGATAAATTTAACACCTCAATAAAATCATCAATATTTAATACTTTATAAGAATGTTAATCAACGATTTCTTCACTATAACTGAATTGAAAAATATAGACGGCACTATTAATGCGACTATTAAGCTTAATGCTTCTCATAAAATATTTGATGGTCATTTTCCAGAAAACCCTATTACTCCAGGAGTTGTTCAAATACAGATTATAAAAGAACTACTTGATAAAGTATTAGAAAGAGAGTGTACACTTAAAGAAATTGGGCGTTGCAAATTTCTAGCTATTCTTAATCCTAATGAAGATGGTGAAGTTGATATTACCATAAAGCATAGTCAAGAAGATGATGTTTTAAAAATATCTGCACAAGGATCTTCAACAGATAAGAACACAACTTTCTTTAAGTTTTCTGCAAAATATGCTTAACAGCATCG
>JAESUI010000307.1 GCA_016763135.1 Flavobacteriales bacterium | reverse complement strand
GAAAAACTAGGTGTCGTAATGACACTTTTTAGCTTTTTTTCCTGTGGTTGCAAGCAGCCAAATCATTCCACAATTAATTTAGGTTGTCAAAAATCGTATTTTTTTTTTGTTCAAGCAATAGAACTCATAAAAAAATCCCCAAGTTTTTATTCCTAGAGATTTTTAATTAACTATTAAAGTGAATTATTAGCTTGCTTTATAGTCCATTTTAATAGTTAATGAAACTTCTTTGGCTATATTTTTTGAAGGTTTTCCTTTTTCAAAAGCAATTTTATAATCTGCTAAAATTAAATTGAATTTAGATGTTGCTGTAATTTACCGCTGCATCAAATGACAATACTGCATCATTAAAAGTAAAAGGTGTAGTAAGGTCTGGGGCTGAGTATGACAAATATTTAGAGTTATACGAAGGTGCTATTATTGAAAAATGTGACTTAGTTAAGTAGTTAGCTTTTTAAATACTGCTTCTAAACTTTGTGTTTCTTTTTGCATCGTTAATACTACTATATCTTGCTGCATAGCAAATTGGAAGATGTTGTTTCTAACAGCATCTGCTTTTATTTCAAACAACCATGTGTTATCGTGGGAATTTTTTAACTTGAACAACTCCATCTATATTCTGTATCTGCTTAAGGTCAACTTCTTTGTCAAATTCGACAGTTAAAACAATTAGATTTTTTTGTTGATTTTGTAAGTCTTTCGTTTTATCGTCAGCCACAATTTTACCATGATTAACAATAATTGTTTTATCACAAATTGCTTCTACTTCTTGCATTATATGAGTAGAAAGCATAATGGTTTTTTCTTTTCCAATATTTTTAATTAACCCTCTTATTTCTTCCAATTGATTTGGATCTAATCCTGTGGTTGGCTCATCTAAGATTAACACTTTAGGATCGTGAATCATTGCTTGAGCTAAGCCAACTCTTTGTCGGTACCCTTTAGAAAGTGCTCCAATTTTTTTGTTCTGCTCAATTCCCAACCCAACCATATCAATCATTTCCTTTATCCTACCTTTTCTATTGTCTATTTTATAAACTCCCCCAACAAAATCTAAATATTCTTTTACATACATGTCTAAGTACAAAGGATTATGCTCTGGCAAATATCCCACTTGTCTTTTTACGTCAATAGGATTTTCAATTACATCGTACCCACAAACACTAACACTTCCTGATGATTGAGGAATAAAGCAAGTGATAATTTTCATCATAGTAGATTTCCCAGCACCATTAGGCCCTAAAAACCCAACAATATGACCAGGTTCTACTGAAAAGGAAACATCATCTAATGCTTTTTGCTCACCATAAATCTTAGTTACATTTTTTACTTTTATTGACATAATTTTTAAAACTATTGAATTGACGAAGATACTCAAATATTAATTTTATTTTTGATTTAATTATATGAAAGGTATTGTAATAAAATCTACTGGTAGTTGGTATTCTGTTCGTTTAGACAATGGAGAACGAATAGAAGCGCGTATTAAAGGAAAGTTCCGATTAAAAGGAATACGAACAACCAACCCGATTGCAGTTGGAGATAAAGTTGAATTAGCAGAAGAAGAAGATGGGACAGCTGTAATTAATAAAATTGAAAAACGGAAAAATTATATTATTCGTAAATCAATTAATCTTTCTAAAAATCCCACATTCTTGCGGCTAATATTGATCAAGCAATTTTAATTGTTACTATTTCTCAACCAAAAACATATACCGCTTTTATTGATCGTTTTTTGGTAACTGCAGAGGCTTATCATATTCCCACTGTTATTGTTTTTAATAAAATAGATATCTATTCTGATGAAGAAAAAGAAGAGCTTGCTTTTCTAAAAAAGAGTTATGAGAAAATTGGTTATCCGTGTTTAGTTGTTTCCGCAACCGAAAAAACTAATTTAAAAGGGGTAATAGAAATAATGAAAAACAAAGTGTCTGTCGTTTCTGGTCATTCAGGTGTTGGAAAAACTACTTTATTAAATACTATAGAGCCTGACTTAAACTTAAAAACTAGCGAAATTTCTGAAGTTCATAAAGCAGGAAAACATACTACCACTTTTGCTGAAATGTTTGAGCTTTCTTTTGGCGGTTTTCTTATTGACACTCCTGGAATAAAGGCTTTTGGATTAATTGATTTTAAAAAAGAAGAACTTTCTCATTACTTTTTAGAAATGAGAGTGCGTCTTAAAGGTTGTCATTTTAATAATTGTTTGCATATTAATGAACCAAAGTGCGCAATTAAGGATGCTGTTGCCGACAATGAAATTTCTGAATTTCGTTACCTAAATTATGTAGGTATGTATAATGATGACGAAGATGAAAATTATAGGGGGTTAGGGTATTAAGATGAGAGTAGTAATTCAAAGGGTCTCTACAGCTTCTGTAACTATTAACGAGCATGTTAAAAGTCAAATCGAAAAAGGCTTAATGGTATTATTAGGTATCGAGGAAGAAGATTCGAAAGAAGATATAGAATGGCTTTCTGGTAAAATTTCTCGTTTACGAATATTTGGAGACGAAAACGGAGCAATGAATCTTTCTATAAAAGATGTTGATGGAGATATAATTTTAGTAAGTCAGTTTACTTTACATGCCAATACTAAAAAGGGAAATAGGCCTTCTTTTATTAAAGCTGCAAAACCTGAAACGGCTATTCCACTATATGAACAATTTATTTGTCAACTTGAAAAAGATCTTGAAAAGAAAATACAAACTGGCGAGTTCGGAGCAATGATGCAAGTTAGCTTAGTTAATGATGGTCCTGTTACTATAATTATTGATTCAAAGAATAGAGAGTAAAGGATTAGTATTTGTAGCCACCCACATTTTCCTCAAGGCGTACTCCCAAACTTAATACTATTCTATTTACAAAATTAAAATATGCAATCACAAGTGTTGCATCAAGTATCGCTCGATCTGTTAAACCTTGTTCTTTTAATGGGTTTAGAAAAGACAATTCTGTTTCATTCCCAGGGTTTTTAGTTAGTTCCCAGGCATAATCGCACAATAATTTATCCCCTAATGACAAGTCTAAATCATTGTAATCTTGTCTTAATTGTTTTATTTTTTCATCATCTTTCCAATAATGATTAACTGCTTCTGCATGGTGTACTTGGCAATATTCACAGTTATTTGCTTTAGAAACTACTACAGCAATCATTTCCCTCTGAACCCTTTTAAGGGGAGATTTTCCAAACATAATAGTCATATATAAATCCATATGATTTACAATTGACTCTGGGTTTAAACTCTGTATTTTATGAACCTCTGCTATTTTTCCTCTTTTTGAAATGAGCTCATCATAAATTTCTTTAAGCCTTCCTTCTGCATCTCCTTCTTGTATTGTTTCAATAAAAGCCATATAAATTTAAATTATTAGCAGCACCCTCCGCCATCGTAAAAGTAGGTAGAATCTGATATATAAATATCATTTGAGCTTAAATTTTGTAATGATAACGCTGTTTTGTCACAAACCGCTAACGGCATATTTTGTAGCAATGTGTGTCCTTTTTTATCATCAAAAAATGATTCACTACCAATATATATTGCTGTTTTTCCTGTAAAAATACAAGGGCCATCTTCTGGTGCTGGGTCTTTAATTGCACAAACCTCAACACTCTCAATAAAAATTGTTTCGTTAGTGTTGTAATGATTTGGAGATAAAATTCTATATGGTCGTTTAGCTCTTATTTCAATAGTTCCAAAACCAGCATCTGTTATCATTTTAATGTATTCTTTAAGAGGTAGTGCACCACTTAAACATAGTGCCCGAAGCTTGTCATCATTCAATAGTGCGTCTGGCATTATATTTTCGCAAACCGGGTCAGACAATACCAATCTGCCATTTGGTTTTAAAACTCGATACATTTCTTCCAATGCCAGCCTCAAATCATCTTTAGTAAAAATGTTAAACAAACAGTTTTGCGCAGCAACATCTATGCTTTCATCTTCTATTGGTAAACTTAACGCATCTCCTTTTTTAAGTTCAACAAAATCAGCATTAAACCAAGGGTTTAATCTTTCTGCTTCTTTAAAATTTTTATGCGATGCCTCTAACATTTCATCTACTACATCAATCCCTACTACCCCTCCTTTTTGTCTGCTGAAATAAGCAAACTGGAGTAATTCCATTCCGCCACCAACACCAACATATAATATTTTTGGATTATGTATTAAGTCTCTTGGGTTTACTGTACTCCCACAACCATAATTCATTTCCAACATGATAGTTGGAATTTCTAATTCTGGTAGTTGCCAAATAGGTGTGGTTGTACAACAAAGACCTACATCAGGATTCTCTGCAGCCTTTTTATAAACATCTTTTGTCGTTTCTAGATATGGTTTCATTTAGCTTCCCTTTTTTGAGAAACAATAGTACAATTCTAGTACAAAAGGAAATGTCAGGTTCCTTACATATCATAAAAAAACCCCAGATAAAATATCCGGGGTTTTTAAACTATAAAACAATTTAATTATTGAACTATCAATTTTTGTTGTTGTATTGAATCTCCAATTGTAAGTCTTACAATATAGATTCCTTTATCTAATCCGTTTGTTACTATCGGTAACTGAACTGTTCCATTTATATCATAATCTCTTTGAGATACAACTTTACCGCTCATGTCCATAACTGTTACATTCACATTACTGTTATCAGTATTAGTAATATCAATAAAAGTTACTCCGTTAGTAGGGTTAGGAAATAACTTAAAGTTATCTTCTCCAGAAAGATCTACTTCTGTAAGACCAACAGTACATGTAGTTAATCCATTAGCAACAGCTGAAGTAATTGTTTCCTTAGCTGCATTATCAATATCTGCAGAAGGATTTCTTAAAAAACTTATAATATGAATTTTAGTATCATCCCAACTAGCTGGCAAAATAAAGCTAAAGCAATTTGTATATATTCCACCATTAGGAATAGTTGTAGGTAAACTATTTGTCATACCATCAAAACTAGGAACTATCGTTCTACCAACATGATCATAAATCATTTGTGCTGCAGGAACAGGGTCAGCTAATAATTCATAGCCTCCCATTACTCCACTTCCTCCACCAGAGTAGTAATTTGCTTGTCCATATTGACCCGAACTTCCTGTAACTCCATCCTCAGTCAATATAAGTCCTATTTTCCATGTTCCAGAAGCCGCCATTTGAAAATCTGCAGTAACAGAAACTTCTAATTCTCTAGTTGAAGAATTATAAGTAGCTCCATTCGTTAAATAAGCAGTAGGTGCAATAAGTATTTGCTGTAAAAATGATGCTTCAGCTGTAGAAGGATCATTTGCTGGCCCTCTATCTACAACTAAATTTGGATAACTTCCTCCAATTAAAGGATTTAAACCACCATCATAAGTTGCATCTGCCATAGGGTCATTATTATGAACCGCAACACCTGCCCAAAAATTTGGGTAAGTTACTTCCATATAATCCATGTAAACAGCTCCTCTCGGGCACCATCCACACCATGTTCCTGTAGCCTCTTCTCCTAAAACCATTTTCCCTGTTGCAGGAACAACTGGGTTAATAGTTATAGATTTTGCATCATCTCCTGCATTTGCATCAGGCCCTGCTCCATTAACATTAGAAACTGTAACAGTTAAAGGCATACTTCCTGCAGCCAAAGTAACTGGTGTTGCGAATGTATGATTGTATGTAGCTAAAGAAGCTAAAGATATTGGCCCCACACTTTCTTGCACTGCTGGCGCTCCATTATATGTATATTCAATATCAAAAGAAGTTATGTTATTTGAACCTAAGTTTCTTACTGTACAATCAACATTAGAACTTTGTCCAGCAATACCACCTAATTGGTTTACAAAAGTTACACCACCATTAACTGCAGGTAAACTTGCTGGAATATGATCATAACTCACATCATCAACATAAAATCCAGCTCCTTGAAGTGGGAATAAATCTAAAATAGCAATAGACCCTACAGGGTTTGAAAACGTTCCTTCACTAACATTGTTAATAAATACTTCCCAATTATTTGTAGTTAAATCAATTTCAACTCTCATATTAAACCATACTCCTACCGGGTATGTTGATGTTAAAAATGGTGTTCCAGAATTAGAAAATTCAAGTGAACCATTGCTATTCATAAAGCAATCAATTGCCCATACACCACCAACAGTGAAAGTTTCTTGTAAATTGAAATAAGCACTCTTCCCTGATTCTACATAAAAATTTGACTCAAGCGTAAAGTTTCCTGAGTTGTAAACTTGAGCAAATCTTAAAATGATATCTTCTGGTCCACCACCAGAAGTTGTAGAAGAGAAGTATAAAGAATTAGAGCCACTACTTGCGTTCGCACTAGAGACAGCTACATCTTCAGCACCACCACCACCGCCAGTCCAAGTATCCCAGTCTGTTGGGTTTTGAGTAACTAAATCTTGACCTGATGTGTAGCTATCAAAATTATCTGTAAAAATTTGTGAAAATAAAGATGCTGAGACGACAACACCAATTCCCAATAGTAATATTTTTTTCATTGTTTTTAAGTTTAGTTAGTAATTTGAGTATGCAAGATATTAAATAATGTCTGCAAGAAGGCCCTAAACGCAGCTCATTATTTAATTGCTAACTAAAAAAAATGTAAAAAACCCGCCAAAAACTACTTCTATCATTAGTTTTTTAATGCTTTTTTATTGTAATCCTAATGCGCTGAAATTGTTTAATTTATCAATGTTAATGATCCTTTTTTGACAATACCATTAATTTCTATGATATAAAAATAAGTTCCTTCAGGGACTTCTGTTCCTGTTGTAGTTCTACCATCCCAACCGCTGTTTTGCCCATAAGAATCATAGACTTTCATTCCCCATCGATTAAACACTTTAATGTCTGTACAATTTCCCACACCATCCGGTAAATCAATTTTAAATAAATCATTCATTCCATCTCTGTTTGGGGTTAAAACAGTTGGTGGAGTTAAATTAAAATAATCTTCAAAAACCCCTGTATTTAACACAAAGCTTGTTGTGTCAGAACAGAACCCTAAGCTATAAGCAGTTAATATAACAGTATAAGACGATCCATAAGCAAAAACATGAGTAGGAGCAATTTCAGTTGATTGATCTCCATCGTCAAAATTCCACAAATAAGTAGCGGCCCCTACACTTAAATTAGTAAAATCTACAGAAATCCCATCACATGTTGGAGCTGATTCTGTTGTAAAGCTAGCTGTTGGCTTTTGCTCAGCTGTTACTAATATAGACGTAGTATCGACACATCCATTAGTATCTGTAACTGTTACTAAGTAAGTAATCGTTACTTGAGTTATTGTTATAGGATTAAATATTGTGGTATTAGACAAGTCAGTTGAAGGAGACCATAAATAAGTTGCTCCTTGAGGTCCATTAACTGAAAGTTGCAACGCCTCTCCTATACAAATAATAGTGTCCGTTAAGTCAGTAATATTAAGCTGATTAACTGTTACAGTTATACTGTCTGAATTTGAACATCCTAAAACATCAGTTCCTACTACTATATAAGTGGTAGATCCTGAAGGAAAGGCAAAAGGATTAGCGATTGTTGAGTCTGAAAGGTTGTTCCCTGGTGTCCATAAATAGGAAACCCCACCTGTAGCAGTTAATTGAACGGAATCACCTGAACAAATACTGGTTGATGCTCCTGCAGAAATAGTAGGTAAAGCATTTACATTTACAATGACCGAATCAAAAGCTGAACACCCATTGATATCAATTCCAAATACAATAAATTCAGTAGTATCATTAGGGAGTCCTATTGGATTAAAAATCGTAGAATCGTTTAATAAGCTTCCTGGTTGCCATATGTAGCTTACACCTCCAACAACATTCAATTGCACCGAATCTCCAATACAAATATCAATATCTACACCTGCATTTATTAATGGAGGTGGGTTTATAGTGATTGTAACAGAATCGATGGCTGTACAAGTGTCATTAGTTGCCACAACATAATATGTTGTTGTGACACTTGGGAATACTGTTGGGTTTGCTAAAGTGTCGTCATCTATTGTTCCTCCATTTGGAAACCAAATATAACTTGTTCCCGTTGGTGATGTAGGAAAACCTCCCAAGGTTACAGAATCTCCTACACAAATAGTAGTATCAGCTCCTGGATCAATTGGCACATCATCATTAACTGTAAGAAGAATGGTGTCATTACTTGAGCATCCATTTACATCAAATCCTGTAACAATATAATTTGTTGTTGT
>JAESUI010000306.1 GCA_016763135.1 Flavobacteriales bacterium | reverse complement strand
TTCCGATTTTTTTAGTTCTTAAAATTTGTTGCTCTTCGGTAGTTATTTTATTCTGATTACGATTGGTACGAACTTGAATAAACTCTTCTTCATTCAATAAATGAATAACTTTATTGAGCCAGGGATAATAAACCCAAACGCCATATTCGTGAATGGAGGTATTATTTAAATGAGAAGAGATATTTTGATTTAATTCTTCTGAAGTAAACTTCTTTTTCGGGTTTTTAAGTTTGATAAGCTCTTCTAATTGCCCTTGAATTTCGTCAAGAATCTGAATTGTAGGGTTGCTTTCCAATAATAGGGAAAGTTCGTTTTTTGAGGATGCCACTTGTAAATTGAAGATAATAGGTTGGCATAACATGTCTTTGGAAACATGCTTATTCTCTGATAACCAGCTAATAATGTTAGTTTTCATTTGTCTCAACTCCGTTTTTAACCTATCTAATAATAATAGTGAAAATAACAATATTTTTAATACGTATAAATACTTAATTTAGATTAATTAAAATACTGATGTTATTGACCTAAAAAATGATTATTTTATCGACTGGTAATTAGTTTTAATAGACAAGTTAACTTTGGAGGCGGATAAACCACATAAAATTAATGTACTTTATGTAGATGATGAGGTAGGGAATTTAACTGCTTTTAAAGCATCCTATCGAAGGGATTTTAATGTGTTTATTGCAGAATCTGCAAAAGAGGGTCAGCAAATTTTGAATGAACAAGATATTGAAATCATTTTGACTGACCAACGTATGCCAGAAATGACAGGTGTAGAGTTTTTACAATCTATCATAGAAAAGCATCCAACACCAATAAGAATTTTAGTTACTGGTTATTCTGATATTGATACGGTAATTGATGCCGTTAATAAAGGTCAGATTTACAAGTATATTTCTAAACCTTGGGATAATGAACTTTTAAAAATGACAATTAATCAGGCTTATGAAGTTTATAGCTTACGTAAAGAAAACCAAGAGTTAACAAAAAGTTTAATTCAAGCAAATAAGCAATTAGAATTTATGCTTCGTCAGAAATTAATTTCTTAAGTTTTATCGGTATAGTTTTTCTTGAAATAACTGACCTTCTTCTGTTGTCACATTTAAAATGTAAATTCCAGATGAATTATTTACTAAGGATAATTTGTAATTACTTTCACTTGATACATCTTCAAAAACTAATTTTCCACTAATATCATAAACTGAAATTTGTTTGTTGGAGTAGTTAGTTGTAGTTAATTGGTAATTCCCGTTTCCAAAATTAGCAAGTCGAATATTTTCAGTGTTAATATTATCAATCGATGTAATTACGCTTGGAGATTGTAAAACAGTAACTTGTTTCACTACATCGGAAATACAATTGGTATTGGATGCCGATAAAGTAATGTCAAAATTACCGATGGTAGAATAATTATAAGTTGGGTTTTCATTAAAAGAGGTTCCTCCATCACCAAAATTCCAAGTATAGTTTTGAGCATTCTGAGAATTATTAGAAACATTTATTTCTCCACCCTCACTTAAATAAACAGTGTCTTTATTAAGATTAAAATTTGCAGTTAGATTAGCTGCAGCTATAATTGTAAAACTAAATTCATCTAAAATCCCTTTGCTATTTACTTCTGCTGTGTAGTTTCCAGGTAATAAGTTATTGTAATTATTCAAGCTTGAGTTAGAATTGCTATTTACTACAGTATTGTTAGCAGCATCAAGTATTTGTATGTTCCAATCAGTGTTTCCTGCATTGTTTATCATTATAGAGCCATCATCCATGCTAAAACAAGTTTCGTTGCTTATGCTTGTTGTTATAGCAGTAGAAATATTAAATGTAAATGAAGGGGAATTTTGCTGTGTGGTAAAATTAAAGGTTAAAGCAGTATCTCCTAATAATCTATAATGAGTATTTGAACTCATATCTGTTAAGCTAATTTTATAATTAGATGTTAATGCGAAAATTTCTTCTACGTTTATGGTGTAAGAACCATTAACAGGAATATTAGTATAAATAGTTATTGATTTGTCTTCAGTAAATTCGGGTAAAGCGTTTATTGATAATTCTTGTCCAACAGCAACTTGTGTGTAGATAGAAGGAACATTTGGGTTTAGACTAAATAACTTCCATGCATCATAATTACCATCAAAATTTTGAGTGGCACCATTTACTAACCTTATAATAGTTTCGTCTGAATAATTATTGCCTGTAATTTTAAATCTAAAAGCATTGTTGTTTTGACTAAATACAGCTATACTTATCAGGTTGATAAGGATTAACATTCCAATTTTTTTGTATAAATTTTTCATAAACACATCAATTTAAGTATACAATAAAGTTATGTTCGATATAAGCTTAATAAAACCGTATAATCTGCTATATTTTGGCTCTGCAATACCATTAAAAAAACTAATGAGAATACTTAATTAAGGAATTAAACCCTTACTTTTTTAAGTATTATGTGGTATGGTAATAAAAATGCATTAACTACGTATAAATACTTAGTAAATAGCGCTAAATTTCAGTAAAACAGGGTATTGCGACTTCCTTTTTTTATTAAGAAATTTATCAGTACTAAAACGCTTAATGTATAAGGATTCTCAAAATATAAATGAAGTAGATTCAGAATTAACCCCCGCTCTAATAGATGGTGGGGTTGCAGAGCTATTTAAAAAAACAGGTCAAGAATATTTTGATGCATTAGTTTACTATTTGTGTGAAAAAATGAGCGCAAATTATGCGTTTATTGGGGTGTATAATGAGAAAAACCATAGTGTGTTTACCAAATCTTTTTATGCAGATAATAGTTATGTTAAAGGGTATGAGTATGATTTAAAAGATACTCCTTGTAGTACTGTCATTGACAATGAGTTATGTTTTTACCCTAAAGATGTTCAACAATTATTTCCTAAAGATGAGGATTTAAAAACTTTTAGGATAGAGAGTTATATAGGGTTGCCATTATTTGATTTAGATGGTAAGCCCGTTGGAATAGTTGTGGTTATGAATAACAAACCAATAGAGGGTGTTGACAGTTTGAAATTTGTATTAAACCTAATTGAAAGTAAAACGGAATTAGAATTAGAAAGATTATTATTAAAAGAAAAAAAAGGATTATCTCAGAAAGATTTTCTAAATGTTTTTGAACATTTACAGGATGTATTTTTTATAATACATTATAATGAAAATAATCAGCAAATGGATTTAGTAATAACACCATCTGTTCAAGAAGTGCTTGGTTATAGTGTAGAGGAGTTTAAGTCGTTAAAATTTTCGGATTTATACGCTGATCCAATTGAAAGAATTATTTTTTTACAGTTAATAAAAGTAGAGAAACAAGTTAAGAATTATTCAGTAACCATTAAGAATAAAGAAGGTGTTAAGCTTAATGTAGAATTGGATGTAGAGTATATTTCTGAAAATTTACCAAAAGGAGCAGTATTTGGATTAAGGGGTGTTTTAAAGGATGTAACTAAAAAATATAAAGAGAGCCTTAGGGTTGAGATGGCATATTTAATTGCTGAAAAATCGCAACGTAGATTAACCAGTATTAAACATTTGGCTGAATTTATCCATAACACCTTAGAAAAGGTAATGAATGTTTCTAATTTTTATATAGCATTGCATGATGTTGATAAAAATGAATTGTATATGCCAGTTTTTATCGATGAATTTAAAATCGCCAATTCTTCTGAAATTAGGGTTCCTTTTGCGAATGGTCTTACAGAATACATTATTAAATCTAAAAATGTAATAGTTAAGGATAAAAAAGGCTTGAAAGAACTAATTTATAAAGAAGAGCTAGGGTTGAGGGGGGAACTTTCTGAATCTTATGTAGGTGTACCACTAAAAAGTGTAGGGAAATGTTTTGGTGTAATGGTAATGCAGTCCTATAAAAAAGGGTATCATTTTAGTAAAGAAGATATTGAATTGTTGAAATTTATTTCTACCCAAGTTGCATATGTGGTAGAAAGAACTCAATGGCAAGAATCTCTTATTAAAAAAGAAGAACATTATCGTTCTTTAGTAGAAAATTCATCAGAAATTATTGGGATAATCAATGGAGGAGGAATTCTAGAATATGTTAGTGAATCTATTTATAGAATAACAGGGTATAAATCATCAGAATTAGTTGGAAGAAATATTGCCAATTTTGTTAGTGTTAATGAACTGACTCAAATTATAAAAGATAGGATTTCTATCCCATCAATTGATAAATTAGAAGTGTTAAAAATTCTAGACAAACAAGGGGGTAAAAAGTATTTAGAAATTTCCTTGAATAAATATAAGGATAATGAATTAATTTTTAATGCAAAAGATATAACAGACCGAGTTATCGCAGATAAGAAGAATGAGGTTGCTCAAAATAGATTAAAAACTTTGCATCAAATTGAAAAGGCCTTACTGTCAGATAACTCTTTATCTAAAATTTTAAATGATGCGCTTCAAGTAATTACCAAAAATATATTTGATGTAGATAGAGCTAGTGTTGGGTCTATAGATTATGAAAAGGAAAGAGTTGAAATTATAGCACTTAAAACAAAATATAAGACAATCAATGGAGTAAAAATTAATGAATTTATTCCTTTCAAAGAAATGGCTAGTTTAAGTACTATATTAAAAAAGAAGACTTACTGTGTTAATGATATTAGCCATTTAAAGAATGTTCTTAAATCAGATAAAAAGAATAATGAAGATGGTATTGTATCTTATTATATAAGGCCTATTGTAATTAATGATAGGGTAATTGGTACATTTAATTTTGGGTCTAAAATGACAGGGTTCTTTAAAAGTGTGGACGAAAATTTATTGGATGAGATTACTCAATTAGTAGCAGTTGTAATTAGTGACACAACCCTTAAAAAGGAGTTGGCTGAGCGAGAGTCTGAATTGAGAACCATATTTAATTCTACCTCAGAAGGAATTCTTAAAATAAGTAAGAATAATAAGGTGTTAGTTGTAAATAAAGGGATATGTGATTTGCTTGGGTATACTGAAAAAGAGCTGCTAAAGAAATCTATAATGGATATTACTTGTAAAGAAGATGAGGAAATAACGAAAAAGGAAGTAAATTCTTTGATAATTAAAAAGGCAGTTAGCTATAACCTAAAGAAGAGATTAGTTCATAAAAATGGAAGTTTATTAGACGTAAGAATTAGTACTGTTCCATTTTATAATGTTAAGAATAAATTTGATTACAGTATCTCTTTTATTCATGATGAAACAAATGAAAAGAAAGCGCTTAAGAAAGTTTTTGATTTAGAAAATGTACTTAATTATTCTGCAGCAGTTTTTTTTACAAATATTAATGGACGTATTACAGATTTAAATAAAGGGCTTGAAACTATTACCGGTTATTCTAGGAAAGAAATTTTAGGCTCTTCACCAAACATATTTAATTCTAAATACCACCCTCCTGAGAGATGGAAAGATATGTGGGTTACTATAAAATCAGGTAAAACATGGAAGGGCGAAATTAGAAATAGAAGAAAAGATGGGTCTATATATTGGGTTTTCGTTACCATAACTCCAATTCTCTCAAATACTGGTATTATTGAACAATTTAGTTCTATTCAATTTGATATTACTAAAGATAAAATAGAAAAAAGTAATCTGGTGCGCGAAGTAATTGAAGCTCAAGAGGTTGAGAGGGAGCGTTTTGCAATGGAGATACATGATGGCTTGGGACAAATATTATTGGCTGCTAAAATGAATTTGAGTGCATTAAATGATCTAAATGAAGGATTAGATGAGGAGTCTAAAAAAGTACTAAATAATTCTGTAGATCTACTAACTGAAGCGGTTCAAGAAGCTAGAAGTATATCTCATGGGTTGATGAGTAGAGTTTTAAATAGGTTTGGATTAGCTTATGCCATTAATGAGATTGTAATCAATATTAATGCTACATTAGGGTTGGAATTTTCTTTTAAACATAATATAGAAGATATTCGATTTAATGAAGAAATTGAAATGGGCATTTATAGAACGTTGCAAGAGCTTATCAAAAATATCATAAAACATTCAAAATCTACTCGGGCAACTTTAAACATTATAAAGAAAGAGAATGAATTGTTTATTGAAATTAAAGACAACGGTATAGGGATAGAAAAAGGAACAATAAACAATCCTAAAAGCGGAGGTATAGGATTAAGAAATATGAGGTCTCGAGTAGAGTATTTAGGAGGAGCATTTAAAATTGACAATAAAATTAAAATAGGAACGAAAATAGAAATTCATATTTCATTATAAAAAACAAGTATTATGGAAAAAACAATAAAATTATTATTAGCTGACGATCATCTTATTATAAGAGATGGAATTAAATTAATGCTAAAAAAGAGTTCAGAATTTGATATTGTAGCAGAAGCAAGTAATGGGAAAGAGGTCATAGAATACCTTAATGCAAATCCAAACACAGTAGATGTTGTGTTGATGGATATTAATATGCCTGAAATGAATGGGATTGAAGCAACACAGTTTATCGCTGAGCATTTTAAGAGTGTTAACATATTAGCTTTAACAATGCACGCAGAAGAGACTTATATTACAAGTATGCTTAAGGCTGGTGCTTTAGGTTATATTTTAAAAGAATCTGGAACTAGTGAATTGGTATCAGCTATTAAGTCAGTTGCTTCTGGGCAAAAATACTATAGCAATGAAGTTTCGGTTACTATGATTAATGCATTGATGAATGGGGAAAGATCAACATCATCAGTTTTATCAGAGAGGGAAACAGAAGTATTGGGGCATATAGCAGAAGGTTCTACAAATAAGGAAGTTGGCGAAAAACTCAATATTAGTGGTAGAACTGTAGAAACACACAGAAGAAATATCCTAGGTAAACTTGAGTTAAGAAATACAGCAGAAATGATTCGCTATGCTATTGAAAATAATTTAGTTACTTAATAAAGTTTAAATGTATCAAATCAATTTTCATAATAAAAAAACCTCCATATAGGAGGTTTTTTTATTTAATGTTGATCGAATAGTGGCTTGCCATTTTGCCCGGTAACACTACTAGACCACCTTTAAATAGGGAGTTGATTTTTATATCGAATATTAATTGGTTTATTTATTTTTTTTGATCTCCTCTTTTAACCTTTTTTGAGTTATTGCAGTCCAGACTGGTAAACCAACTCCAATAACCATTGCGATTCCCATGGTTAAATTGTCTATTGCAATTCCAATTGCAGTTCCAATCCCAACACAAAGGGCAATTCCTAACCCTGTATATTTTCTGTTCATAATCTTTTTTTTAATCAGTTAGTTGTTCGTTTAAATCTTTCAATTGATTTATTAATTTATTTAATCGACCTTGTTGCTTCCTTAATGTTTTGGGACCGAAATAAAAAGCATTTATAGCAATCCAAAAAACAACTAGCCCGTAAGAAAATATAGCCCACGGCAATGTCATCCTAGAAACATATTCATACATATATAGGCTTAGTCCTGTAAATAGTAAAATGAAGTAACCATTCAAAAGGACTGATTGTAAGAAACGCTGCTTTTCTTTTAGTGCAAGTAGCTGTTGTAATTGAGATTTACTGTCCAATTCAATATCATTTTTTAATAGTAGAGGTACCAATGTGTTGTAAAATGCTAGGTATACCACCATCGCCACAATACACAGGATAATTCCAATTTTTGTACTTAAAAAATCTGGCTGAAAATAGTACCAAACAAAGCCGATTCCAATTGATGTTGCTAATAATAGAACATTGGCTGCAATTAATTTAAAGAGTGTATTTCTTTTAAATTGGCTGGCCTTTTTTATAAGCTCTTTTGCGTCTGGAGTTGCAATACTTTGACTTTTCCAGTACTGTTTGAAGTCTATGTTATCTGTCATGTTGCTGGAATTTTTTTGTTAATTTTTCTTTTATTCTATGAATTCTCACTCTAACATTACTTTCTGAAAGACCAACAATTTCCGCTATTTCTTTCTGTTTTAATTCTTCTAGTTCCAATGATATAATGATCCTATCAATTTCAGGTAGTTCAGAAATGCATTGATATAAAAACTGTACTTCTGGCTCGTTATCTACAGATACTTCTGCTACTAAGCCCATAGGTAATTCAGACTTAGGCATTTTTTTATCCTTTTCAATTTGCCGTAAGCAGGTGTTTACTGCAATTCTAAATATCCAAGTACTAATTGAGGACTCGTTCCTGAATTTAGGCAGTTGCTGCCAAACTTTTATAAACGTTTCTTGAGCAAGGTCTTTTGCAATATCAGGATCGTTCATGTAACCAATGCACTGCCGATATACTTTTGGCCAATACGTTGTATGGATTTCTTCAAATGTCATTACTTTATCCAAGTTTTTAAAGCAGTTATAAATTGATCTTGTTGGTCAATAAAGACGTTGTGAGAACAATTGTCAATGTCCTTAAAATTAGTTGTTGGCATCATATTTTTTAGTTTGGTTACCTGTTCTTCAGAGTACAAACCATCCTCAGTACCATAAAGCCCAAAAAGCGGGATTTCCTTTTTTAGTATATTGCTTAGGTGTTTAGTGAGATCGATTGAAGTGTAGCTTTCATTTTTCCAAAAGCCTGTTGGTGCCTCAATGGTCATGACAGCACCTTTACTTCCAAATGAAGTATCTGTTTTTAATGTAGTATAAATAGCTAAAGCTTCTTTGGTAGGTGCTTTTGGCATATAAAAACCATTTTGCATGGCATGTCCAAAACTGTAGGAACTATAAGCCAAAGAGGTTTTATCCATTTTTTCCAGCATTCCGATGTACATTAAATTGGTGCTATCTTTTTTGTCTTCATAAATACTTTTGGAGGTTTTTATGATGTTTAAAAATGTTTCCTGCATATCTACTGGTGCAGCTACCATTACTAACGCTTTTACTTTTTTTGGATGTTGCTCGGTGTAAAGTGTTCCAACAATACCTCCAAAACTATGTCCGATAAGGGTGGCATTTTTTAAGTTGAATTTTTTATAAATATCATCTAAGTCATCAAAGGTTTCTTGAAAGGTGAATGCCGCTTGTTTATCTGGTGAACGGCCTTCTCCACGTCTGTCATAAACAATAACATAAAATTCGCTTTCACTAAGTTTTTGAGCGGTGGTTATTTCAAACCCTATGGAATTGTATCCAGGTCCTCCATGCAGGTAAATGATAGGTTCATGTTTGGGATCACCATATGCTTTAGAATAAATGGTTTGTGAATTAACTATTGTTGTAGTTAAGATAAGTGCGAGTAATGTAATTGTTCTTTTCATTTTTTTTTCCTTTAGTTTTCTTTTAGAGACAAGGAAAGTTAAAATGTTACAAATTATTTTTATAATTAAATACATTTATTTATAAATACCTGGTAGTGAGAACTATATAATTTATTTAGTTGCTGGTTTAATAAAAGCCTGATAGAACTATATGGTCTATTTTAAAGAGTAATTTCAGTTTAATTTAGTGTTCGATAATCCTATCGGGACAGTCATTTATCGAACTAACTAATAAGCAGAAAACTCTCAAAAACACTAAGTTTTGAGGATTTTGCTATTCTCTGTAGGCCCAAGGTTCAAATAATCTGAACTTTCCGATCTAAATCTAAGAGGAGAAAGAAGAAAACCGGTAACGAATCCTGTACCAAAAAGAAACCCCGAAAAACATATTCAATGTTTCTGCGGGGTTTAAGACTTTCAATGTTGCCCGACTAGGTTTCGAACCTAGACTCTTCTGTACCAAAAACAGATGTGTTAGCCAGTTACACCATCGGGCAATTTTTCTCATCAAAAACTGATAAGGTCGGCAAATGTAGTAAAATATTTATTTCATACAAAACAATTTTTAACAATGATTAACATCCATTTACTAGAATTTCTTAAGAATTTCATATTTTCGTAACCTATTAAAATTAAATACATGGATTACAAAAAACTAAACAACATAACTGGCTGGATAATATGGATGATTGCATCCTTTGTATATGTTTCTACCATTGAATCTACAGCAAGTTTTTGGGATTGTGGAGAATTTATCGCCACAGCTTATAACTTAGAAGTGGGACATCCTCCTGGGGCACCATTTTTCATGTTGATTGGTCGCTTTTTTACCATGTTTGGGTCTGGTGATTCTGCGGGGTATGCTATAAATATTTTATCGGCACTTAGTAGTTCATTTACAATCTTATTCTTGTTTTGGTCAATAACTAGAATTATAGGGAAACTGGCACTTAAAACAGGAGAAATAACTCAAGGTAAAAAAATAGCCATATTAGGAGCTGCAGTAGTTGGCTCTTTAGCATATACATTTTCAGATTCATTTTGGTTCTCTGCAGTAGAGGGAGAAGTTTATGCTATGTCATCGTTATTTACTGCCTTAGTTTTTTGGGCTATTTTAAAATGGGAAGCAGTTGCAACAGAAAAACATAGTACTCGTTGGATTGTTTTTATTGCTTATTTAATGGGGCTTTCAATAGGGGTCCATTTACTTAACTTATTAGCTATTCCTGCAATGGTTTTCTTGTATTACTTTAAAACAAGAGAATTGAACTTTAAGAATTTTGTTATTGCTGGAGGTTTTTCAATATTAGTTTTAGGGGTTGTTCAGTTTGGAATAATTCCAGGAACTGTTAAGATTGGAGCCATGTTTGAATTGTTTTTTGTAAATACACTAGGTATGGGCTTCCATTCTGGACTCTTAGCTTTTATAGCACTTTTAATGGGCTTAATTACTTTCGGACTATACTATACCCAAAGGAATGGAAAAGTGATTTGGAATACTATCATTTTATGTACAACAGTAATCTTAATAGGTTATTCTACTTATGCAGTTATAGTGGTCAGGTCAGCTGCAAATCCACCAATGGACGAAAATAATCCAGAAAATGCCTTTACCTTGTTATCATACTTAAATCGTGAACAATATGGTTCTGCACCTTTTTTAACAGGGCAGTATTTTAATACACCTCTAGATGCAAGTGAACCTTATAAAGAAGGATCCCCTGTTTATTTTCAGGATAAAGAGAATGGGAAGTATCTACTAACTAATGATGGAGATAAAAACAAGCCTAATTATGATGCAAAAACATCAGGTTTCTTACCTCGAATGTGGAGCTCACAAGCACATCATGTTGCAGGTTATAAAGCATGGAGTGGTTACAAAGGAAAAAATAAGAGGGCTTCTAATGGTGAAACAATAAAAATTCCAACTTTTGGAGAGAACATGTCTTTCTTAATTAATTATCAGTGGGGCCACCTATATTGGCGTTATTTCATGTGGAATTTTGTTGGAAGGCAAAGTGATGTTCATAAAACAAAAGCAAATGATATTACTAATGGTAACTGGATGAGTGGTGTAGCACCTCTAGATGCTGCAAGGCTGGGTAATCAGGATAAATTACCAGATAGTATGACCAGTAATCCAGGTCATAATCTATATTTTTTCTTGCCATTTATACTCGGATTAATAGGATTGGTTTACCAATTTATTAAAGACCCAAAAGATTGGTTGATATTAGGGTTGTTATTCTTTTTTACAGGAATGATGATTAATTTTTATACAAATCCACCATCACCACAACCTAGGGAAAGAGATTATGCTTATGTTGGCTCCTTCTATGTGTTTGCAATATGGATAGGAGTTGGCGTTTATGCGTTGTATGAAGTTTTAAGTAGGCGAATGCCTCAAGTGCTGAGTGCCGTAACGGTTTCTGTAGCTTGTTTAATAGCTGTTCCGACATTAATGGCGAATCAAAATTGGGATGACCATAATCGTAACGGTGTTTATACAGCAAGTGATTTTGCAAAAAATTATTTAAATTCTTGTGCACCAAATGCTATCTTGTTTACCAATGGGGATAATGATACGTTTCCACTCTGGTACGTCCAGGAAGTATTGCGTTATCGAACCGATGTAAGGGTAGTAAATTTAAGTTTATTAAATACGGATTGGTACATTACTCAAATGAGGCGAAAAGCTTGGGATGCTGATGGAATTCCTCAGCGATTACCAGAATCAAAATTAAGGCAAGGAACAAACGATTATGTACCTATTTATGAAAGACCAGGAGTAACAGGTTTTAGAGATGTAGATGAGATAATTAAATTTGTAGCTGATGACACCCAAAAATCTAAAGTAGGTGTTGGACAGGATAGAAAACAAGTTGATTACATTCCTTCTAAGAATTTTAAAATTACTGTAGATAAGGAAAAAGTTTTAGCAAACGGAACTGTTCCAAAAGATAAAGCAGATAGAATTGTTGATAATGTAGAATGGACGGTTAATAAGAATTTCTTGATGAAAAATGATTTAATTATTCTTGATATTTTGGCTGCAAATGATTGGGAGAGACCAATTTATTTTGCCATTACAACAGGAGCTGATAGTTATTTGGGATTAACAAATTATTTTCAGTTAGAAGGATTGGCTTATCGTTTGGTGCCATATAAAGCTCAGACTTATGATGGACAGACAGGAGAAGTGGATACTAAATTGATGTATGAAAATTTAATGACTAAATTTAAATGGGGAGGAATGGATGATAGTGATATCTACATGAATGAGAATAACAGAAGAATGTGTATGAATTTCAGAAATAATTTTTCTCGATTGTCTGGAGAATTCATTAGACTTGGTCAAAAAGAAAAAGCTATTGAAGTATTGGATGAGTGTATGGAGGTAATACCTGAAAGAAATGTTCCGTTCAATTATTTTGTGCTTTCTATAGCAGAAAATTATTATAAGCTAGGAGAATTCAAGAAAGGAAATAAAATCATAGGAAGTTTAGTAGACAGATATGAGAATGATTTGAAGTATTATATGTCTCTTAAAGGTTCGGATAAAAAAGCTGTTCAAGAAGATTCTGAAAGAGCAAAATATATTTTACAGCAAATAGTATTTATGACAAACGATAGGTATAAGGAAGCAGGGATGCAAGAAGGAATGCAAGACAGGTTTCAAAGCATTAATAGTTTGTTAATGACAGCATCTCCTAATTAATAGAAATAGCGAAGAAGAAAAATGAGAAAATTAATTAGAAGTGTTTTAAGAGGATTAGGGTTATATTCTTTTACATTAGATTTAGAAAATAAACTAATTACACTATTTAAAAAATCAGAACGTAAAGAGTTTTATAATGAGTTCATCAAATCTGGTGATTTGGTTTTTGATGTTGGTGCGAACAAAGGAAATAGAACAGTTATCTTTTTAGAGTTAGGAGCAAAAGTTGTTGCTGTTGAACCTCAGAAAGAGTGTTACGAGCATTTAGTGAAACGCTTTGGAGATAAAATAGACTTGATAAAACTTGGATTGGGAGAAAAGGAAAGTACAGCAACAATGTACGTTTCAGGTTCTACATTAATCTCATCTTTTTCTAAAGATCATGTTGATATGATGCAAGAAGATCGTTTTAAGGGTGCAAATTGGGGTGATACGATAGAAATTCAAATGACTACGATGGACGCGCTTATTAATAAGTATGGTACTCCTGCTTTTTGTAAAATTGATGTAGAGGGTTATGAATATGATGTTTTAAAAGGGTTGTCTAAACCATTAAAAGCACTTTCTTTAGAATATATAGTTCCAGAAAATACACAGGTATTGGTTGATTGCTTAGCTCATTTATCAAAATTAGGAAGTATTGAATGTAATTTCTCTTATGGAGAATCAATGAAATACAACTTACCTAAATGGAAGACTGGACAAGAAATGATTGACTATGTGCAGACAGATGAGTTCACCAATACATCTTATGGAGATGTTTACATTAAGTTTGTCTAATAGAAAATTATACAAAACAAAAAAGCCCGAAAGAAATTCTTTCGGGCTTTTTATTTAAACAAACTAAACTTAATGGACAATCACTTTCTTAATGGTGATTGCTTTATTCTTATTCAACACTTTAACAAAGTACATTCCTTTTTCAAAAGAACTCATATCTATTTTTAAATAACCTCTCTGTTTGTTTGAATTAAAATTAACCAGTTGACCCATTGTATTATATATTTCAATAGTAGAATTGGCAATGTCACTAATATAAATTTTAAAATTTCCATTATTAGGATTAGGAACAATATGAACATTGTTCACTGTTTTAATCTTATTAATGCCAGTTGTCATGGATTCTATAACAACTGAATCCATTTGCTGATTAAACAGTTTAAGTCCCTCCACATTATCAATGATAACAACATTAAAGAAGTCAAAAGCTAATGTTTCATACGTTAATCCTTTGCCAGATAGATTGTCAATGGTTATAATGTTAAGTGTGAAAATGTTGCCAAATCCACTCATCATTTGTCCATCAGTTCTAACTAAACCAATGTCAATTTTCCCATTGTCATAAAAATTGGTGTCTAACGTAATCATGTCAAGACCTTCTGTTCCTAGCCATGAAGCAGAAAAGTCAACTGTGATTCCTGCGATTGAATCTATTAGACTTGCATCATATGTAATACTCATTGCGATACCATAAATGCTATCAGCTGTTAAAGCTGCAGTTCCAAAATTTATAGGAATCGCTAAAGGAGTACTAGTAGGAACAGTATCAAGAGCAATGTCTATGTATAGGTCAGGATCATTTATTCCTTCTGCACTATTTTCTTCCCATCGAGCAACATGCGTTAAATTGTAATTTAATAAGATAGGATTTACATCATTAAAGTCAATAGTACCATCTCCATCACAATCAACGTGTTTAATGTTTGCTCCAGAACCTTGATTTGTACTCCATCCTGCAGACCATTCAGCATTCCAGTTACTAGTTGCACCTGGCCTAACAGTTTCTGTTGTGCTGTAAAATACACCAATAGGAAGAATGTCATAAACATTGGCAATTAAATCCGAGTTTGCATCACCTGGCCAAACGCTGTCACAAGCTAAGCAGCAAGTAACTAACTCTCCTGGACAACAACCTCCATCAATTACTGTTGCATCATAACTTCCAGATGATAAACCAGTTATGTTTTGTGTGATTTGTCCTGAGCTCCATGAGAATGCATAAGGTGGACACCCTCCGATTAAATTAATTATAGAAGCGGTACCATCATTGCATGTTGGACAACTAGGTGGTGTGGTAACAATATCAAAAGTAATACATGGTGGAGGCGCGCAAGTGTCTCTTACATTAATTACAGATGTTAGTGCACCACAACCGGAGAATACAGCGTACCCCATATAATCACCAGGTTGAGTAGCCATTAATGTTTGTGTTGTATTTGTAAGTGATGTTGTATTACCAAGAGTATCAGTAAAGAATTGCCAGAAATAATTTGAAGCCCCAGGTCCAAAATCAAGTAATACTGAATCTGGAGAGCAAATGTCAAGCGTGTCAAAAACAGGGTTGTATGCATTTACGATAACAGAATCTTGAGAAGTACAACCTAAAGCATCTGTTAATGTTACAATGTAATTTTGGTTGTGTGCCTGACTAACTGTAGGGTTGGCAATATTGGGGTTTGATAATCCAGTAGCTGGAGACCAAGAGAACGTATAAGGTGGTTGTCCACCAGATGGATTAGCACTAAGTTGAGCTAATGTCTGACAAGCAGTAATGGTGTCTAGTGGAATAGTTATGCTACACGGACCACTACAATTACTAGCCGTAACCACAATTGCGTATGATTGAATGCCTTTGATAGGGCATTGGTTGTCTTCTACGTTTATGTATGCAATGATATTTTCACTTGGAGTGGTAAAGCCAATTCCTAATTCTAATATATTGGTATCATTAAGGTAGTTAGTGTGCTCAGTAAAAAAAGTACTAATATCACGTAAAGTCACATAATTACTATTTGGAGGAAAACTAATCACACTTGTTGTTATGGAATCTGTAGGATCAATTGAGAATAAATTTACTTGGATGGTATCACTAGGAGCACATATATTGAAATTTAATGTAGAATTAGTGATTGATGGTAAGGAATTCATGCCAGTTATTACGTTAGTATTAAATTCTCTAATAACATAGCCAATATATTGTCCATTTCTCCATTCATTTACTGCAACAGCAATCATGTGTGTGCCAACAATTGTAGGAGTGGTTGTTATAATTCCTGTTTGACTGTTAATTGTAGTTCCTGCTCCACCTCCAAAAGGTTCAATTGCTGTATATCCAGCGTTGTTAGACAGAGGAAATCCTGCTCCTGATTGAGGAGAAACAAGAAAGAAAAATAATGAATCTCCATCAGCATCATAAGCTCCTGCATTTATATAGCTAGTTTGATTTACAGGGATTAACCACCTTGGGCTTTGGCGTTATCTATTCTAATTAGATGATAATGAGGTGCAGATTTGACTAGAATTACACTTGACGTTTCTAGTGGACAAATAAAAAAGTAACATTT
>JAESUI010000305.1 GCA_016763135.1 Flavobacteriales bacterium | reverse complement strand
TCAGTTAAAATATCATCATAGCTTTTGTTAACTCCCTTATTCATGCCTACATTTTTTGGAAAATACTGAGGAGGGGGAACTAAACCATCTGTAACTTCTTTAATAAACTCTTCTTTACTCATATCTTCTCTAAGTGCATAGTTTACTTCTTTTTGATGTCCTAAAGTATCGTATGTTTCTTTACTCATGTTTTTACCACAAGCAGAACCTGCTCCGTGAGCAGGATAAACAATAGTATCATCTGGTAAAGGCATAATTTTGTTTCTCAATGAATCAAATAAATAACCCGCTAAATCTTCTTGAGTAACATCAGATTTTACTGCCAAATCTGGCCTTCCAACATCTCCAATAAACAATGCGTCTCCTGTAAAGATGTATGGCGTTTCTCCATCTCCATCTATCAATAAATAGGAGGAAGATTCCATAGTATGGCCAGGAGTATGTAATAACTTAAGTGTAATATCTCCTATTTTAAATTCTTCGCCATCTGCTCCAGAATGAAAATCAAATTCAGTTTTAGCATTGGGTCCAAAAACAATTGTTGCTCCAGTTTTTTGTGCTAAATCTACATGTCCTGAAACAAAATCTGCATGAAAATGTGTTAAGAAAACATATTTAATTTTTGCACCTCTGCTATGTGCTTTCTCAATATATGGAGTGGTTTCTCTTAAAGGATCTATGACAACGGCTTCTCCATTTGATTCGATGTAATAAGCCATTTCAGCTAAACACCCTGTAAATATTTGTTCTACGTACATAATTTATTGTATTAGCGTTTCTTTAAATATGATTATTACTCCCATTATTAAAACAAACCATCCAAATCCTTTTTTTAGTTTAGATCCGTCTATTTTATGTGAGAGTTTGTTTCCGATAAAAATTCCAGCTACAGCTAGAGATGTAAAACTTAATAGTAGTTTCCAATCGATAGTGATAATTGACAAATCACCTAAAAATCCAAAAAGTGATTTTGCCGCAATAATGGCTAAGGATGTACCTATTGCCATTTTCATTGGTAAATTGCTTAGCATAACCAATGCTGGAATAATAATAAATCCACCACCAGCACCTACCAATCCAGTTAAGATTCCAACTAAAACTCCTTCAATTAAAATGAGAGGATAATTGAATTTTCGTTCTTCTGCTTGTATAATTTTCTTTCGTCCTTTTATCATTGATACAGAAGCTAATATCATTAGTGTAGCAAATAAACCCATTACAAAAAGACGCTTGGTAAAGATGAAATTTTCAAGTGTGAAAATTTCATCAGGGATTTCTGGTACTAAAAACCTTCTGGTAACATAAACACTTACAATTGCAGGAAGTCCGAAAACTATAGCCGTTTTGATGTCTACAAAACCCTGTTTGTATTTTATACTTGCTCCAATTAAGCTTGCTGTTCCAACTACAAAAAGTGAGTAGGCTGGAGCCGTGTCAGCTGCTTCTACTCCTAATAGATATACTAAAATAGGAACGGTTAAAATTGAACCACCACCACCTATTAGACCTAAAGAGAGACCAATTAAAATTGCTGATATGTATCCTATAATTTCCACTAAATTATTCCTGACATTTATCTATACATGCTACAATTTGAGACAAACGCTGATGCTTTAACGAATAATAACAGTTTTTTCCTGAGCGTTCAGAAAGTAAAACTCCTTTATTTTTAAGGATACTTAAATGGTGAGAAGCGACTGCTTGCTCAATTTTTAATGCTTCATGTATTTCTGTTACACTTAATTTTTTATCATCATCTAACATAGCAACAATAGCTATTCTAACAGGGTGAGCAATTGCTTTAAGCATTTCTGATGCGGTTTCTAGCTTCTTTAGTTCTATCATAATATATAGTTATCTATATTTGTTGATGCAAAGATGTATATAATTATCTATATATGTTTAAAAACATACTTTTATTTTAAAATTAGCTACTTTTATCTTTCAATATTGCTTTATGGAGAAGATTAAAAATTACATTAATGGGCAAATGGTTGGACCAATTTCCAATACATATATAGATAATTACGACCCATCAAAAGGGGAGGTATATTCCTTAATCCCTGATTCTGATGAGCAAGATGTGGATGTTGCTACTAAAGCTGCTCAAGCTGCTTTTCCAGCATGGAGTAAAACTCCAAAAGAGAAAAGAGCAAAGATTTTACAAAAGTTAGCTCAGCTTATAGAAGAAAATCTAGATCGTTTTGCTGAAGCAGAATCGAGAGATAATGGGAAGCCACTAAAGTTGGCTAAAACTGTAGATATTCCAAGAGCAGCAGCTAATTTTAATTTTTATGCAACAGGGGTGTTGCATTATGCTTCAGAATCTCATGCTATGGAAGATATGGCAATTAACTATACTTTACGGGAACCAATTGGTGTTTGTGGCTGTATTTCTCCTTGAAATTTGCCGTTATATTTGTTCAGTTGGAAAATTGCCCCAGCTTTAGCAATTGGAAATACAGTTGTAGCAAAACCTTCTGAAGTTACTCCTTATACTGCTTATTTATTATCTGAATTATGCATTGAAGCAGGTTTGCCAAAAGGTGTTTTAAATATTGTACACGGATTGGGGCATAAAGTAGGGGCTGCTATTACTAAGCATGCCGATATTCCTGTTATTTCATTTACAGGAGGAACAGTTACAGGTGCAGAAATTGCAAGAACTGCTGGACCAATGTTCAAGAAACTTTCTTTAGAGCTTGGTGGAAAAAATCCTAACATTATTTTTGATGATTGTGATTTTGAGAAAGCTCTAAAAACTACTGTTCATTCTTCTTTTGCCAATCAAGGGCAAATATGTTTATGTGGGTCTCGAATTTTTGTGCAGCGAGGTATTTATGATAAGTTTAGAGATGCTTTTGTAGAAAAAGTAAAACAACTAAAAGTTGGAAACCCTTTTGATGCTGATAGTAATTTGGGAGCAGTGGTTTCACAAGGTCATATGGAAAAAGTATTGAGTTATGTGAGATTAGCTGAGGAAGAAGGAGGGACGGTGTTAACTGGAGGAAATCAAGTTCATTTAGAAGGAGAGTTAAGTAATGGTTATTACCTAGAACCAACAATTATAGAAGGATTAACATTTGATTGTAGAACCAACCAAGAGGAGATTTTTGGTCCAGTAGTTACCATAATGCCTTTCGACACCGAAGAAGAAGTATTGATGAT
>JAESUI010000304.1 GCA_016763135.1 Flavobacteriales bacterium | reverse complement strand
TTTTAATTCCTAAAGCTTCAGTATATTTTCCTTTCGCATTCTCATAATCTTTATCTCCTAATAAGTTATCCGCAGCAACAATTAGCTGTTGATACTGCTTATCTTTGGCTTCCTTGTCCGCTTCTTCTTTTGCTAACCTGCTAATAAGCCCTCAATTTCAGTGAGTTTATCTTTTGGATACTGCTCTTCACTTTTAATTCCTAAAGCTTCGGTATATTTTCCTTTCGCTACTTCATAATTTTTATCTTCTAGCAGTTTGTCAGCACTAGTTATTAGTTTTTGATACTGTTCATCTAGTTCTTTTTGTTTTGCTAAACTCGCTAATAATCCTTCTATTTCTGACAGCTTATCTTTTGGATATTGCTCTTGATCTTTTAACGCTAATGCACTTTCAAAAGCACTTTTGGCTCCTTCATAATCTTTTGAACTTATTGCTTTATCTCCTGTTTTAATGTAATTAGCATACTCATCCTCTAGTTTATTTGCCGCTTCTAATATTGAGATTATTTCTAATAGTTTATCTTTAGGATATTGCTCTTCTCCTTTTAATTTTGAAGCTCCCTCATAATTAAGTTGAGCATTTTTATAATCTTTACTTGTAAATGAAGCATCAGCAGCTGTAATAAAATTATTATAATCCTCTTCTATACGTTTCAACTCTATCATTAACCTTTTAGCTTCATCAATCTTTCCTTTTGGGTATTGCTCCTCTGGTTTAAAATCTAAAGCTTTACTGTATGTATCGATAGACTTCTGATATTCTTTAGCTCCAAAATCGCTGTCTGCTTGTGCTATCAAATCATTATAATCTTTATCTTTTTTGGCTAGCTCGGCCAATAAGGTATCAATTTCTTTGATTTTATCTTTAGGGTATTCTTCATAAGATTTAAGCATAGAAGCTTTTTGATATTCCGTTTTTGAATCTTCATACTTCTTGTTTAACAAATATTGATCTGCCAAAGCAATGGCCTCATTATATTCTTTAGTTACCTTCTTCTCATTTGACTGAATATCTTTAATTTCTTTTATCTTATCCTTAGGATACTGTTCTTGATCTTTTAATGCTAAAGCATTTTCATAGTTAGTTGTTGCTTTAACCCAATCTCGTTCAGTAAAAGCTTTATCTGCTCGTTCTATAGCTGCATTGTATTTCTTATTTGCTGCTTCTAAACCAGCCAACTTATCAGATATGTCTCCTAATTGGAAATCTGGATAGGTTTCTTTTGGAAAAATATTAAGTGCCTTTTCATAAAAAGGTTTTGCTTCAGCCCATTTTTCAGCATTATAGGCTTTATCAGCCGCAGCAATTGCTGCATCATAGTCTTTTTGATTTGCTTTCCTATTAGCCTCTTCAGCCTTTAATCTTTCAGCTAATTCCTTTTTTAGACGATCTAATTCTTTTTTTATAGACTTGGTGTAAGCTGGATCATAATCCATATATCCTGTTTCAGGATTAAATGCCACTTTAGCAATAGGCTTATTTAAAATAGAAACATCCAAACCATCCATTTCTTCAAATAAAACCATCTCCATAGGAAAGTCAAAACCATATTTTGCGTCATCTGGAGGAACATTCCTTGTTGACATCTCTATTCTTTTTGTAACATGACCAGGTTTAGAAAATTCGATTACATAAACAGCATTAGGAAGCAATCGAAGTTGAAATTTACCATTAGCAGGAGAAGTTACTGTTTTCCATACGGAACCATTTCTCTTTATCGTAATGGTTGCTCCTTCCATTCGTTTTTTATTCTCTTCTTTTTTCACTGTCCCCATCACATCCAAAGTCCATTGGGCAACAGAAACTTGCGATTGCAACATAAATATGCATACAATAGCAAAACAAATTAATCGATATGTGAATATTTTTCTCACCAACACCTTGAGTTAACTAACAAATATCGCAATTCCATACTTAAATCTATTATAAATCAAACAAAATAATACTCCTACATTTTTAAACGAAAATGCAATCTAATTGTTATGCGATAAACAAAGTTATTGTTAAGATGTTTTTATGGAGAAAATCCATAAAATAAAAAGGCTAACCAAATGAATTTGCAATTGCTATAAAATCTTCAGCGACCAAAGAAGCTCCGCCTATCAAACCTCCATCTACATCTGGATTTCCAAACAACTCTTTAGCGTTACTCGGCTTACAACTTCCTCCATATAGAATAGAAATAGAATCAGCCACATCAATACCATATTTTTCTACTAACAAACTCCTAATAAATTGATGCATCTCTTGCGCCTGACCAGAACTTGCAGTAACACCTGTTCCTATAGCCCACACAGGTTCATAAGCTAATATGCAATTTTGAATCTGATTTTCATTTAAATGAAACACTCCTTCCTCTATCTGATTTTTAATAATGTTAAAATGATTCTCATCCTCTCTTTCTTTTAACACTTCTCCACAACAATATACAGGAGTTAAACCATCACTTAAGAGCTGATTAACTTTCTGTGCTAATTCATCATTTTGCTCATTAAAATATTCTCTTCTCTCAGAATGTCCAACAAGCGCATACTCTGCTCCAATGGATTTTATCATTGATGAAGAAACCTCTCCGGTATAAGCTCCCGCATCATATTGAGATGAATTTTGAACTCCAACACTTATTTCAGTTGAAGCAGTGATTTTAGTGATTTCAGAAACATAAACTGTCGGAGGAAACACAATAAGATGAATAGACTCTTCATAAGAAGATGCAGCAATACTTTGAATTAATTCAATAGCTTCATCATGGGATTTATTCATTTTCCAATTACCAGCAACGATTTTCTTCCTCATTATTAATCTATTTTACTCTTACTCGTGGATCAAGTATTCCATAGGTGATATCTACTAAAATATTTATAACAACAAATATAGTCGCTGTTAACAATACTCCTCCCATTACAATTGGTAAATCATGTTTCATTAAAGAATCAAACAACACCCAACCTATTCCTTTCCAACCAAATATCCACTCTACAAACAATGCTCCAGCCAATAGACTAGCAAACATTCCTGAAATAGCTGTTACTACTGGATTAAGCGCATTTTTTAGTGCATGTTTTATTACCACTACTCTGAATTTCAATCCTTTAGCACTAGCCGTTCTAATATAGTCTTGCGACATCACATCCAGCATAGAACTTCTGGTTAACTGCATAATAGCTGAAACAGGTCGTATTCCTAATGTTAAAGCAGGTAGTATTAAATTACTCAACATAATCATCTCACCATTCCCTAAATCATCATATTCAAACAAAGTTCCTGTCATATCTAGACCAGTATACTCTGTTAATACATATCCAAACAGCCAAGATATAAGCATCGCTGAAAAGAAAGAGGGAACTGACATCCCTAAAATTGAAATAAACAACAACAATCTATCCACCCAAGAATCTTTTCTAAGCGCCCCAATAATACCAAATAGCACACCTAAAAGTGCGGCAATAACAATCGAAGTAAGAGCTAAAATAAGTGTTTCCAACATAAAATCCATTAATGTTTCCGAAACCTTACGCTTTGTTATGTATGACCTCCTTAGGTATGGGTATTTAACAACAGCTACACTTGATGCCCCATATTTAAACATTTCTGAATAACTGTACTTTTCGTCATCTAAATATAAATAATGTTCGGAATCAGTGTCATGAAATGAAATTGGAGATAAATCATTTAAAAACATTACAAATTGCCTAGATAATGGTTGATCCAACCCTAAATCTTTCTGAATAATTTTTAAAGATTCTGCATCTGCCCTTTGACCCATTAACATCCTCGCAGGATCTCCTGGCAATACATTAAAAAGTAAAAATACAACAGTTACTACTCCTGCGAGCACTAAAAAACCGTACATTATTCTTTTTGCAATAAATTGTATCAAATCAATATTTTACTTTAAATAATCTATTTTAACATCCTTATAATCAGGTAAATCACTCATATTCCATTTACCCAAAATATTACCTTTTTTCATTAACACAATACCAGGATTTGCCCTAATTATTGTTTTCAATGTAATAGCATCGCAACTATAAAAATCAAATGGTGTTTGATTTTTATGTCTAAAGTCTTCCACATCATCATAGAGAGAAGATGTTAATCCAATAAAATAATTTCCATCTGCACCACTTTGATCGACAAAAGTATTAATCTTTTTCAATGAAGCCTCATCTGTTTTATTTATATCATAAGCTACAAACATAAAAATGTATCCTTCTTCATTAAAATAATCTGCAGAATAATCATTACCATCCTCCATTGAAGTTATCGTAAAATCAGTAATAGGAGTTTTATCACCCGCTTTAACTAATTCCGTTATTCGATCAACAAATATATATGTTGGGATATTCCACGGAATCTCAGCATCACTCATTAATCTAAAAGTATCTGCAAGCTCTTCTTTAATGTAATAGCCTAGCTTCTCTCCTGTATCTCCATTGGTATCATAAAAATCTACAACTTTTCCAGAAACGGTATCTTTATATGTGAAAACATTAGAGAATAAATCAGGAACAGCTCCTTCTGGTAATACCATTTGCTCTGGAATACTTTTATCAACAGCATAGGCTCTATAATCTCTTATTGGTAAATGGTTAAGTGTATAGTAGATAAATACTAGCGTTATTATGGTAACCACTCCAATTGGAATCCACCTCATTACTGTATTGAAAAGCAAACGTTTGGTTCCGTAATAACCAAGATAGCCTACGCTAAAAAATAGTATTGGAAAATACCAATCAAAAACCCAAGAAAGAATTCCAACAAAAACGAGAGAAGATATTCCTATTATTAAATCTTCTTTAGCAACGTTAATCTTAATTCTATTTCTAAATAAGAAAATTGGAATTAAAAACATCATTAGAATCAAATCTTTTGTCCACGACTCCCATGGCGTAAGACTTCTACCTAAAGAACCTTTCATTGCATCACCAAAACAACCACAATCTGTTACACATTGAACAGGCATTTCTTCAACAAAAATTACTTCTTTAGCAGTTTCTTCTCTAATTGTAATTTTTGTATTCTCCTCCATTCTATTCGTGAAACGAATATGTTCTGGAGAATCAACTTCAACGGCTGTCACTTCATCATAACTCGCAAAAGGATCACAAGTAGCTGTGTGGAGCGTTAAAAAGAAAAACATGATGGTTAACCCAAGTAAAGAAAATACAGCAAATTTTATTTTTGTTCCGAACAGAATAGCAAAACCTAAAATAATTTCTGCAGCACACATTATTACTGCAAGTAACAAAGCATACTCTATAAAAAACTCTAGAGAAAAAGAATCCCAGCCAAACCAATCTCTCATACGGTATGCTAATGCTCCGTTTTCGAAATACTCCTCTAACTTGTAGCTAAAGCCTAAAGTATCGTTGGCTTTTATTAATCCCGAAACGATGAACAACGCTCCAACAAATATTCTTGATATGTAGACTAAAATTTTCATAATCATTAAATTTAAATCAAATTTAGACCTAAATTTAGCTTGCTACTTTTCGTTTAACAGTTATTTAACTCCCTCTTCTATTTTGATTAATGCAAACACAGCATAATTTAATATGTCTGCATAATTGGCATCTATTCCTTCGGATATTAATGTTTTACCATTGTTATCTTCAATCTGTTTTGTTCTTAATAATTTCATTAAAATTAAATCCGTTAAAGAACTTAATCTCATATCTCTCCATGCTTCATCATAATCATGATTTTTATCCTCCATTAATGACTTAGAAGCATAAAAATGTTTATTATAAAGGGTTAAACATTCATCTTCTTGTAATTCTGTATTCTCACTCTCTCCTAATTCCAATTGAACCATTGCCATAATACAATAATTTACAATGGCAATGTATTCTGTTCTTATTCCTTCATCAACTTTACTCATTCCTTTCTCCTCAATACTTCTAATCGGTTTTGCTTTGATAAAAATCTGATCTGTTAATGAACTTGTCCTTAGGATTCTCCATGCGCTTCCATAATCTTTCATTTTTTTTGTAAAAATGTCAGTACAAATTTTTATTATCGAATCGTATTCTTGAGAAGTATTACTCATATATTTACCTTATGCAATCATCTATTGAAACCCCGCAAGATACAAATAAGTCAATGAATTTTAAAGTGAAAGGGCTAAATTTAGACGAACCCACTATTATGGGGATACTAAACGTTACTCCCGACTCATTTTTTGATGGTGGAAAGTACATAAATGAAG
>JAESUI010000303.1 GCA_016763135.1 Flavobacteriales bacterium | reverse complement strand
CAATTACCATTGAAAAATTGATGAGCAGTAACAATGCTCAGCAAATTTTAAACGAATCAAAATATAAACCCTAATTCAATAAAGCATTTAAAAAATGAGTAAAAAATCAACAGTAAATTTTACAATCTCTTTAGATGAGAATCACATACCAGAAAAAATTGAGTGGTCTGCATCCGATACAGGTGAAGAAGGAATTAAGGAAGCAAAGGCAATGATAATTAGCTTATGGGACCCTAAAGAAAATAACACCTTGCGTATTGATTTATGGACGAAAGATATGATGCTGGATGAAATGAGACATTTCTTTTACCAGTCTATTATTACCATGTCAGACACTTATGAAAGAGCTACAAACGACAAAGAAGTTGCCGAAGAAATAAGAGAGTTTGGTAAGAAGATTGGAGAAAAAATGTTAGCCAACAGCAATAAATAACATGTTTTATAAAAGTGCAACTATATTAATTCTAAGTTTCTTTTTAATAGGCTTAAATAGCTCATTTGCTCAGTGTGAGAAAATGAAAAGAAAAAGAATTTACCAATTATTAGGGGCTGCAGAATTTGACAATTATAGAAGCACAGACATTAAAACTTTTGATTATACCTTAAAAGAAGAATACCAGATTAATCTTTTTAAAGGAGTTGTGTACAAATTAGTTTTTGATGTTTCTAAAATGCCTGAAGGAGTAATTATTAGATTGCACGACCTAGGAAAAAAACGGGGTGCAGGTAAGTATGAAGAAGTATTTAATTCTGAAACAGCTACAAAAACAAAATACGACACCTATGAAATTACGCTAGAGTTTCCACTACGTAAAATGATGGTTTCTTACGATATAATTAACAACACCAAACCCGGCTGTGTTTCTTTTGTACTAGGCTATTACTTTAAAAATAAAATAAAATAAATGAGCACAAACCTTATCCAAAAATACAATATTGCAGGTCCACGTTATACGAGTTATCCAACTGTTCCTTTTTGGAACAAAGAAGGAATTGAGTATGATAGCTGGATAAATTCAACTGTTACAGCATTTAACGAAAGTAATCAGACAGAAGGAATAAGTATTTATATTCATTTACCTTTTTGTGGGAGCTTGTGTACTTTTTGTGGTTGCCATAAACGAATAACTAAACAACATGGGGTTGAAGAACCATACATTGAGACCGTTTTAAAAGAATGGGATTTGTATTGTGATTTATTTGATGAAAAACCACAAATTAAAGAGATTCATTTAGGTGGAGGAACACCTACATTTTTTAGTCCTGAAAATATTGAAAAATTGATTAATGGTATTTTAGCTAAAGCTGAAAAATGCGATAAATTTGAGTTTAGTTTTGAAGCTCACCCAAACAATACTACCAAAGAACATTTACAATCTTTTTACGATTTAGGTTTTAGAAGAAACAGTTTTGGTGTACAAGATTATGACCCAAAAGTGCAAAAAACCATTAACCGAATTCAACCATTTGAAACGGTAAAACAAGTAACTGATTGGAGTAAAGAAATTGGTTACACCTCTATTAGTCAAGATTTGGTTTTTGGTTTACCCCACCAAACTAAAGAAAGTATTGTTGATACCATTAACAAAACCAAAGAGTTAAAACCAGACCGAATTGCTTTTTACAGTTATGCTCATGTGCCATGGATAAAAGGCGTTGGACAAAGAGGTTATGACGAAAATGATTTACCAAGTGCTGAAGAAAAACGAGTGCTTTACGAAACGGGTAAACAAATGCTTGATGATTTAGGTTATGTGGAAATAGGAATGGATCATTTTGCGTTAAAAACTGACTCTATGCATAAGGCTATGGAAAACAAAACCTTGCATAGAAACTTTATGGGTTATACTGCCAGCAAAACTCAACTAATGATAGGTTTAGGCATGAGCTCTATTAGTGATAGTTGGTACGCTTTTGCACAAAATGTTAAAACCGTTGAAGAATATACCGAACTGGTTAATAAAGGGTTAATTCCTATTTTTAGAGGACACTTACTAAGTGATGAAGACTTAGTAATTCGTAAACACATTTTAAACATTATGTGCCATTTTGAAACATCTTGGGAAGCTGAAGAAATGCAGTTTCCAGAATTAGCAGAATGTTTAGAACGATTAAAAGAGATGGAAAAAGATGGGTTGGTTACCATTACTAAAAATGGATTATCATTACCAGAAAAAGCACGTCCTTTTGTACGAAATATATGTATGGCTTTCGATTTACAATTGATTAGAAACAAACCTACTACTCGTATCTTTTCTATGACAATTTAACCTTAGAATTACACAGCTACCTAATGTTAGGAACTACAAACCGCAATAACAACAATCAATTGAGGATATATTAATTATATTTGAAAGTATAAACATTTGATGTGACAAAGTCTATATGCACTTTATTCAACCACCTAAAAGAATAATTAATGGCTAACCCTATAAAACGATCAGCTTCTTTAAAGCCTCTAAGTCGTGAGCATCATGATGGTTTATTATTGTCATTGAAAATACGTAAAGGGATTAAACAAAATGTAGAATTAAAGAGGATTAAAAGATATACTGATTGGTTTTGGAAACATCATTTACAAGCTCATTTCGAATTTGAAGAAAAATATATTTTCCCTATTTTAGGTCAAGAAAATGAGCTAATAATTAAGGCACTACAAGAACATAGTCGACTAAAGCAACTGTTCACTGCAACGACTACAGATAAACAAAACTTATCTTCAATAGAAAAAGAACTTGTTTCACATATACGATATGAAGAGAGAGTTCTATTTAACGAAATTGAGAGTATTGCTTCTGAACATGAACTTGAAATCATAGAAAAAGAACATTCAAAAAACATTGTTGATGAATGGGAAGATAAATTTTGGACTATAAAATAATACAGTTGGTAACAAGCCATATAATCCAAGCTACCATGTTTAATAATAACGACACCATACACAAACCGCTAGCAGCAAGCAGACAGAGTTTTAGTAAATTACTAAATGAATAAACAGCTCGTTTTTAACTTTAAGTCGGATATCTCCAAAATCAATATCCCTTCAAATCTCAACAATCCATTTGGGGTCTATGTTCCTGAAATCGCAAGAATAGCGACAAAAGAATTTCAAGAATTTATTGCCTTAGAATCTCAAAAGTGGAAGTATGATTTTAGAATTCAAAAAGGAAAAATGTTTGGAATTCTTGTGGTTCAAAAAGAAGACAATGCTTATGGTTATTTAGGAACAGTTTCAGGAAAATTACCTGAAAATGCAACATGCAACAAATTCATTCCTTCGATCTTTGATGATTCTGTTGGTGACTTTTTCATTAATAAAGGCATGACAGAGTTAACTGAAATTAGTCGTCAAATTAAAAATACCAATAATCCATCTGAAATTGTTTTTCTAAAAGAAAAAAGAAAGCGAAAATCGATTGCTTTACAACAACGACTTTTTGAAAATTATCATTTTTTAAATCTTTCGGGAAAGAAGAAAAATCTATTGGAAATATTTAAGCATTCACCTCATGGAAACCCACCATCAGCGGCTGGTGAATGTGCAGCACCTAAATTACTTCAACATGCCATTAGACACCGGTTAAAACCAATCGCATTGACAGAGTTTTGGTGGGGCAACCCTATTAAGAATAAAGAAAGGGAGCACAATGTTTTCTACCCAGCCTGCAAAAATAAATGCCGGCCAATTTTAGAATACATGCTAGAAAATACAGAATTGTTTAACAGTCGCGCACAGGTTAAAAAGAAAAACTAAAGCCAGCTTATAACACAATGTATGAGCCAATACTCACTATTATTTACAACAACTTATCGTACACCACTTTCTTCGCCAAAATAGTTTGGCTAATACCTCTAGCCAATACAAACAAAATCATAGCCAACCATAAACCGTGGTTTCCCCAATAATCAGCCAAGACATAATAAGCGGGCAAGAAAATTATAAAAGTGGAAAACAGCATGGCATTCCGCATGGCTTTGGAGGAGGTTAAACCTATATAAACTCCATCCCACACAAAAGGTACAACACTTAAAACTGGAAAAATAACAAGCCACAATATATAATGCATTGAAAAATTAATTACTGCAGCTTGATCAGTTAGCACTTCTAATATATTTCTTCCGAAAATTAAATAAGTTAAAGAATAAATTAATCCTAGTCCAAAACCCCAATAAAAACAGTAACGAATTGCTTTTTTAAGCTTCACTTTATCTTTTGCTCCAAAATATTTTCCAGTAATGGATTCCGCTGCAAAAGCAAAACCATCTATTCCATAAGCTGCTATGGCAATAAATTCTAATAATAAAATGTTTGCAGCACCAATTAACTCTCCTTCTTTAGCTGACATTACTTTAAAAAATGAAAGTGTAAAAATTAAACAGAGCGTTCTGATCAGAATATCTGAATTAACAAGTATGAATTTTTTAATAGCTGTTAACTCAAATATGCATTGGAAAGCTTCTCGTACTAACTCTTTTTTGTAGTAAATTAAGAACAAAATTACTGCCAATAGAAATCCAGTATATTGTGCAATTACAGTTCCATAAGCGACCCCTTCAGTTTCCATTGCTAAATTAGTAACCATATAATAGCTTATAAAAGCGTTTAACACGTTTACTGCAATAGTTACCACCATTGCTAAGGTTGCATTTTGTTTACCCAGAAACCAACCTATAAAAGCATATAAACCTAGCGTTGCTGGAGCAGCATAAATTCTAATATCAAAATAAGTAGTTGTTTGTTCATTTACAAGCTCATTGGAGTCAATTAAGTATAATGAAAGCTGAAGTAATAAGTCTTTAAAAACAAACAACAATAGAGCTCCTGCAAAAGCAATGATTAGACCTCTAAATAGCAACCGATACGATTCATTTACATCTCCTCTACCAACTTCCTGGGCAGTCATTCCAGTAATACCCATTCGTAAAAAGCCAAAAGCCCAATAAATAAAATTGAAAATCATTACCCCAAAACCAATGGACAAAATATATGCACCTCCCTCTACATCCATATGTCCCATTAAAGCAATATCCACCAAACTTAGCATCGGTATAGATAGGTTCGCCAAAATATTAGGTATTGCCAATTTTAGAATCTCTTTATTCAATGCTAGTAATGTTTTATAGCGAAATTAACCTATAATACTATTAAATTTCTCAAAATCATGTTTTTAAAAGTCATTTCAAAGGTTGAAAAATTGTTTTAATAGGGCAGAAAGTTAGAATAGTCTAATAAATCTCTAACATAATTTAAAAATTGTTACTTTCATGGTAAATATATGCGCTAACATCATGAAAAACATACTTTTAATACTGATTAGTTCTTTCCTTTTCTTGTCTTGTACAAATAATAAGAATAGCGGAAATACATCAAGAGAAAACACTGATTGGGAAAGGTTTAAATTAAAAGGAGATGTAAAATCTTTTAGAGAAGTGAAATTCTTAGCTGTAGATAATTTTAGCATAATTTCTGGAGGAGAAAGAATAAAGCATATCTATAATAAAGAGGTTCTCTTTAATTTAGACGGTAATAAAATTGAAAAAAACGATTACATACCCGATGGGACACTTGCCAATAGAACTGTTTATTTATACAAACAGGAGAAATTAGTTGAATATAATAATTATGACTCTCAAGGAATGCTTTTTGGCACTGGAAAATATGAAACAAATGATAATGGAAGAGTAACAAAATTAAATTACAAGACAAATGATGGCAGATATAATTGGTCTGAATCTTACCAATATGATAATCACGGAAACCTTACTGAAATAAAACGTTTTAAAACAGAAGAAGTAATTGACACAAAAGAGCTTTACGTTTTTGATGATAAAGGAAATACAAAGAAATCAGAATTTTATAGAGACGAAAAACTCATCTCAAAAAATGATTATAATTATGATAAGGAAGGCAATTTCAACGAATTACATTTTGGAGATTCTATAGTTTATAGTTACAAATATAATTACGATGCAAAAGGTAATTGGATTAAGAAAATTATATTTGAAGACAACAACCCTAGTGGTATCTTAATACGCGAAATTGAATACTTTGACTAGTAAAACTCAACACTTTAAATGTAGTAAGTTGAACTATTCCACTAAAAAATCGAATCTAGTTTTAAACCTTTAAGCCAAACACTCTTTAACTAAAGCTGAAATTAATTTACCATCAGCTAACCCTTTTAATTTACCCATAACAGGCCCCATTACTTTACCTATATCCTGTGGCCCTGCAGCACCAACTTGTGCAATGGTATCTTGAACTACTTTACGTACTTCATCTTCACCCATTTGTTCAGGTAAATACACATTTAAAACTCCAATTTGAAAATCTTCATCTTTTGCTAAGTCTTCTCTTTCTTGCTCTTTAAAAATAGTTGAAGCATCTTTTCGTTGTTTTACTAATTTTTGAATAATAGCTAAAACAACCTCATCTGAAATTTCAGCACCACTACCATCTTTAGTTGCCTCTAACATTATAGCAGCTTTAACAGCTCTTAACGCTTCTAATTTATCTTTTTCTCTTGCTAACATTGCAGCTTTTATATCTGCATTAATTTGTTCTGTTAAATTCATTGTTTTCGTTTTTAAAATTTATACTCTGAGTGCAGACAACAAAAAAACACCCCTAATGTTGTATTCATTCGCCTAAAAGACGAATTGAACAAAATATTCCCCTCTCAAAATGGGAATAAAAAAGTCGCTTCGAAATTACTAAGAAGCGACTTTAAAATTAAATAAAATACTAACTACCTCACTTATTTAATCAACATTATCATGTAAAAAAGAATTATCGTCATTTAATTTAGGTTTCCCATCTTTATCATCAGATAATGTAAACCTTGAAATTGGGTTTTCTGATGAATGAGGAATTTCATCCAAATTGATTTTTCTTCTTTTATATGCTGGTTCGTTTTCCAAATCATTTATTCCTGAAGGAGTTTTCATTTTCATACCCAACTCCTTTATTTTTAGTATTCTTTCTTGAGAACGCTTCAATTGTTCTTCATCTGGAATTCTATTGGTATAAACAGGGCCTTCAACTTCCGTTTCATCAGTTGGAGCGGCCTGATCTGTCGCAGCGTCTTTTTTATCAAAAGTTATCTCTTCTATTGTTTCTTCTTTGCTCTCGAATGTAAAATCAGTTGTTTCTGCACTCACTTCATCTGTAGAATCATCATCATTCAAGTTCCAAACTATTGTTTCAGCATTTTCGGTAGATGTTTCTTCAAGTGATTCCGAAGTAAAATCTTCAGTAGTCTCTTCTAATGAATTATCAGTAAATGAAATTTCATCTTTGATTGTACTTGCTTCAATTTCCCCATCATTTACCTCACTCCAATTCCAATTTGTTTCTTCTGTTTGCACAGTTGTCTCGGTTGAATCATCAGCTGTAACGTCCGTTTCTGTAGATTCTTCGACTTCTGTTTTAAGAGTTGGCTCTTCAGTAAAGTCATCATTTACTTCTTCAACAGCCTGCTCAGCCGCAGCGTCAACATTATCTTCTAAATTGAAAATTACTTTTTCAACTTCATCTTTAATAGACACTGTCTCTTCAACTTCAGTAGCCGTTGTATCGAAGTTTAACGTTGGTTGTTCTTGAACGTCCGTTTTTAATGTTGGTTCTTCTAACTCATTAGAAACTTCTTTTGTAGTTTTCTCTTCAACTTCATCTTCGACTGGTTGCGTAATGTTTGTTGGAACATCAGCATCTAAATCCATCACCACTTTTTCTGGCTTTTTACCAAACTCAAAGTTGTCTGAATCACTTTCTCCAAAACCTGTAGCAATAACTGTAACTGAAACTCTATCCCCTAAAGTTTCATCGGTTCCATTACCCCAAATTAACTCCGCAGTATAACCTGCTTCATTTTG
>JAESUI010000302.1 GCA_016763135.1 Flavobacteriales bacterium | reverse complement strand
GAATATTTGATGACAATGAAATTTACCCTTACATCACAGAAGGAATAGGAGAAGATATTTTGCCTGAGAATGTAAATTTTGATATCATAGATAAATTCGAGAAAGTAACTGATAAAGATGCTGCGCTTTGGCAAAGAAAATTAGCTAGAGAAGAAGGGATATTTGTTGGGAATTCTGCAGGCTCTGCAATAAAAGGATTATTGCAATTGAAAGATGAATTAACCGAAGATGATGTTGTAGTAGTTTTGTTTCATGATCATGGAAGTCGATATGTAGGTAAAATGTTTAATGATGATTGGATGAGAGATCGAGGTTTCTTAGATGAAGAAAAAACCAATGCATTAGATTTAATAAAAGATCACGCAGGAAAACATTTGGTTACTGTAACTCAAGATGATCCAGTTTCACAGGCAATTTTATTAATGAATCAATATGGAATTTCTCAAATCCCAGTTGTTGGGGATGGTGGTCTTGTAGGTTCTTTAACAGATAACCATTTGTTTGCTAAGCTTTGTGAAGATCCAGGATTAAAAGAATTACCAGTTAAAAATATTATGGAACAAGCTTTTCCAATCGTAACCGAAGATACTTCAATAGAGAATATTTCAAAGCAATTTCAAGAAGGAGCCAAAGCTGTTTTAGTGAGTTACGATAATGATAAATACCATATCATTACGCAACAAGATATGATTAAAGCAATATAAGTGAGTATAGCAAAAACTCCAAAACCACCATATTATGCAGTAATTTTTACTTCAATAAAAAATGCTGAGAATACTGAGTATGAAACTATTTCTGAAAAGATGGTAGAATTAGTACAAAAACAACCAGGTTTTTTAGGGTTTGAAAGCGCCAAAGAAGAAATAGGAATTACGGTTTCTTATTGGGAAAGTTTAGAGGCTATTCAATTGTGGAATAATAATCTAGCGCATCAAGAAGCTCAGAAGTTGGGGAAGGAAAAATTTTATCAATCATTTAAAGTGAGGATTAGTAAGGTTGAGAGAGATTATTCTTTCTAAAAAGAACAGGTTCGTTTATGGGGTTTTTAAGTCTCCTGATTTTTTTTCGTTAAAAATGAAACTTTTTCTTAATACCACCGTTAATGACTAAGGCTCTAAGCCCACACACCTAAAACTTCATACTTATGAATGCTATAGCTACCAGAATTGCAACTATTATTGAAAAAGAAAACATCACTCAATTAACATTTCCTAAAAGCGATGTGTTACATTCTGAAATAAAACAAGATGAACGCCAGAGGAGAGTCATTAGAGCTATGAAGTTAGGAAATAACAAAAAGCATAAAGTCAAAATTATATTTGAAGACGTAGAAAGTTTAAAAAAGGTAGAAACCACTATTTGGGGTGTAACCGAGAAAAACATTATACTCAAGCAAGGAACCTTAATTCCTATTCATAGAATTCATGAGATAAAGTTCTATTAAAAGCAATAAAGTATTTTAAAAAAAACCGAAACTAAACTTAGTTTCGGTTTTTTTTATTGTTAAGAATACAATTATGTCATTAAGATTACCTTTTATCTAGATTTAAAATACTTATTTTTGGATTCCTATTATTAATAATATTGATTTAATGAGATTATTTAAGAAATACATATTACTGCCTTTAGTTGCCTTGTTTTTGTTTGTAGCAAATGCTAATGCACAAATGGAATTTCCTGATGATAAAGTAAGTTGGGAGTTTAGTATTGAGCAAAATGGTTGTGATGCTACCATTATTGCGAAAATAACTTGTGTAGAGCATTGGCATGTTTATGCTGCGAACTTACCAGAAGGTTCTTTTCTATTACCTACTGAAATAGAGCCAGATAAATCATCAAATTATAAGGTAATAGGGAAAGTTATAGAGCCAAAACCTGAGTTTTATCATGATGAGGCGGCAGACGAAGATATCTTTCAGCATTCCAAGACTTTCACATTAAAACGAAAAATTAAAATATCAAGTGAAAAAGATTTTGTTTTAAAAGGAAGGTTCTCTTTTCAGACTTGTGATGAAAGCCATTGTTTACCACCTTTTGATGCTGATTTTAGTTTAAAAATAAAAGGATGTGGAGAAGAGGATGGAAATGTTGAAGGATCTGTACCAACCTTTGGAGAGGTGGGAATGGAAGATGGAGATATTGAATTTCCAGAAGATAAAGTAAAGTGGGATTTCAGTATAGAACAAAATGGAAGTGATGCGACAATAATTGCAAAAATCACATGTATTGAAGGGTGGCATATTTATGCAGCTAATTTACCACAAAATCCATTTGATCAAGCAACAAGAATAGATCCAGAAGAATCATCCAACTATAGTGTAATTGGTAAAGTTGAGGAGCCTAAACCAGAATTTTATCATGATGATGGGATTGATGAAGATATTTATCAGCACTCAAAGAGTTTCACATTAAAACGTAAGATTAAAGTTTTAAGTAAAGAAGGCTTTATTTTAAAAGGAAAATTTGGTTTTATAACTTGTGATTCTAGCCATTGTCTACCTCCATTTGAAACAGATTTTGAAGTAGAAGTAAAAGGTACTGATGGGGCAGTTGTAGAAAAAGATGGAGACGAAGATGGGGATGATAATAGCCGTTCAGTATGGACTATTTTCTTTTTAGCATTTGGTAGTGGTTTGGCTGCATTATTAACTCCTTGTGTATTTCCAATGATTCCTATGACGGTTAGTTTTTTTACTAAACAAAGTAAATCTAAAGCTCAAGGAATTAGATATGCTATTTTTTATGGAATTTCTATCATTGTAATTTATGTTATACTAGGAGGAGTAGTTACAGGTTTTGTTCCACCAGATGTAATTAATGAGATATCGACAGGCGTAGGAATGAATATCTTTTTCTTTATTCTATTAGTGGTGTTTGCGGTGTCATTTATGGGAGCATTTGAAATTACCCTGCCTAGCTCATGGGTGAACAAAGCAGATAAGGCTTCTGATAGAGGTGGTTTTATAGGTATATTCTTTATGGCGTTAGTCTTGGCATTAGTTTCATTCTCATGTACTGGGCCAATAGTTGGTACTTTATTAGTAGAATCGGCTACCATAGGAGGGATTGTTCCTATTATTGGTATGTTTGGGTTTTCTTTAGCATTAGCATTACCATTTGCATTATTTGCTGCATTTCCAGGGTGGATGAATTCTTTACCAAAATCTGGAGGATGGTTAACAACAGTAAAAGTATTTTTAGGATTCTTAGAGTTGGCATTAGCATTTAAATTCTTATCAAATGCAGATTTAGTAGTTCAAGGACACTATTTGGAAAGAGAACTATTTTTAGCAATCTGGATTGGAGTTTTTGGAGTTCTAGCGATGTATTTATTCGGATTTATTCAGTTGCCACATGATAGTCCAATTGCAAATTTATCAGTAGGGAGAGTTTTATTGGGTGTAGCAACAGTTATTTTTGTGGTGTATTTAATACCAGGATTGTGGGGTGCACCTTTAAAGTTAATTAGTGGTTTCCCACCTCCAATGTCATATAGTGAGTCTCCGCATGGAGTAGGAGGTTCCGCTGAAGGAAGTTCCGCTTCTGAACACGGACCAGAAGGAACACATCTAGGAGCTCAAAGTTTATACTTGTTTCATGATTTAGATGAAGGATTGGCTTATGCTAAAAAAGTAGGTAAACCTGCATTCTTAGATTTTACAGGGTGGGCATGTGTTAACTGTAGAAAAATGGAAGAGAATGTTTGGGGAGAAGCTGGCGTATTAGACATAATGCGTGAGGAGGTAGTTATTATTTCGTTATATGTTGATGAAAAAGAAGAACTGCCAGAGGAAGAACAGATAGAGGTAGAATATGCTCCTGGTAAAACGAGAATATTGAGAACAATTGGGAATAAATGGAGTACATTACAAACAACGAAATATAAAACCAATACTCAACCTTACTATAGAATGTTAGGCCCAAATGGGGAAGATTTAAGTAATGGCTCTGCTGATTATGAGCACCATGGTAATAAGGATGATTTTAAAGCTTGGTTAGATGAAGGTCTTAAGCTCTATAAAGAAGCCAAATAATACTTAATTTATAATTTTGTTAAGGAGTACGTAACCAACCATCATGGCTACAACCGCTATTAAAACCCAATAGGTTCCTTTAAATAGTGCCTTGTTTTTTTTACTGTCTACATAAAATTGATAACCAATAAAGATTATGAATGAAACAATAAAGATTAAAGCAAATATTTTCTGTCCAGATGTAAACATAATTAGTGTTTGAAGTGGACAAAAATACGCCCAAAATTTTTACTGTCCTTATCTATTCTATGGTATTTGTTTTTAATATGAGCTTGCTGTAAAAATCGAATGATTTTCTTTTTAAGTTGACCAGATCCTTTTCCAGGAATTATTTCAACTAGCTTAATCTTTTTATCAATAGCATCAGAGATAACATCATTCAATGCTTTATCAATTAAACCAGACTTATTGTAAATATCGTGAAGGTCGAGCTTTAGTTTGCTCATCTAAATAATAAAATTATCCAGCGGATGATTCAGTAACAAGCCATTCTTTGGCCTCTTTTTTCATGCTAACATTAATAGCAATTTTATCTGTTTTTCTGAATGTAGCCTTTATGGTAACTTTATTTTCTTTAAACTCCATAATTTCAAAAACAAAATAGCTATCTAAACTACCTTTATAAATAGATTTAAAAGTTTCAAGTTGTGCTGGAGTCAATATTTTAACTCTTTTGTTAAACTTAAATACTATTAAATTATTAGGGATTTTATCATCATTTAAAATAATCAGTGGTGTTT
>JAESUI010000301.1 GCA_016763135.1 Flavobacteriales bacterium | reverse complement strand
AGTAGATAGAACAGAAGCTTTAGTAAATGCAGGAGTTGATGCAGTTGTAATTGATACTGCTCATGGACATTCAAAAGGAGTTATAGATACGTTAAAAAAAGTAAAAGGACAATATCCAGATTTACAAGTCGTTGTAGGAAATATTGCTACTGCAGAAGCAGCAAAAGCATTAGCTGATGCTGGGGCAGACGCAGTAAAAGTAGGGATTGGACCTGGTTCAATTTGTACTACAAGAATTATTGCAGGAGTTGGAGTTCCTCAATTAAGTGCTGTAATGATGGTTGCAGAGGGATTAAAAGGGACAGGAGTTCCGTTAATCGCTGATGGTGGAATTCGATTTACGGGTGATATTGTTAAGGCAATGTCGGGAGGAGCAGATTCAATAATGGCAGGTTCTTTATTTGCTGGAGTTGATGAATCGCCTGGTGAAACGATTATATATGAAGGAAGGAAATTTAAATCTTACAGAGGGATGGGATCAATTGAAGCGATGCAAAAAGGTTCAAAAGATAGATATTTCCAAGATGTAGAAGATGATATTTCTAAATTAGTACCTGAAGGGATTTCTGGAAGAGTTCCTTATAAAGGACATTTAGAAGAAGTAATTTATCAGATGGTTGGAGGATTAAGAGCAGGGATGGGATATTGTGGTACAGCTACCATTAAAGAGCTTAAAGATGCAAAATTTATTAGAATAACTAATTCAGGAATAACGGAGAGTCATCCACATAATATTAGTATTACAAGAGAGGCTCCTAATTATTCGAGAAGATAATATATTATATAAAACATAAATTAAGATGAAAAGAATAGTATCAATTTTATTATTAGCAGTAGTAACATTTACTGTAAATGCACAAGAAAAAGACCCTACATTATTGATAATTGGAGGGAAAGATGTTAAGCTATCCGAGTTTAATGCCATTTTTAATAAAAACAATTCTAACAATAAAGCTACTGATGAGTCTATACAAGAATACTTAGACTTGTATGTTAAATTTAAGTTGAAAGTTAGAGAAGCTGAGGAATTAGGATATGATACCTTACCTAAATTTATAAGTGAATTAAAAGGGTATAGAAAGCAATTAGCACAGCCTTACCTTACAGATAAAGAAGTTACAGAAAGCTTAATTAAGGAAGCTTATGATAGAATGAAAGAAGATATTAGAGCAAGTCATATTTTAATAACCTTAGAAGAAGGAGCAATTCCATCTGATACATTGGCAGCATATAACAAAGCTTTACAGGCAAGAAAGAAAATTCTTAGTGGTCAAGATTTTGCTGAAGTAGCAAAAGCATTTTCAAATGACCCTTCTGCTCAAAAAAATGGAGGTGATTTAGGTTACTTTTCAGCGTTACATATGGTTTATCCATTTGAAACAGCTGCATATACTACAAAGGTTGGAGATGTATCTATGCCAATAAAAACAAGGTTTGGCTATCACATTATAAAAGTTGTAGATAGAAGACCAGCAAGGGGAACTATTAAGGCTGCTCATATTATGGTTAAAGCTGATAGAAAGTTAACAGGTGATGCAGCTGCAGAAAAGAAACAGAAAATTGATGAGATTTATGAAAAACTTACTAAGGATGAACAAGATTTTGCTACCCTAGCTAAACAATTTTCAGATGATAAAGGATCGGCAAGAAGAGGTGGTGAATTAAAAGAGTTTAATGCTGGTAAAATGGTTGCAGAATTCGAAGATGCGGCATTTGGTTTAGCTAAAGATGATGATTTTTCTAAACCAATACAGACTGATTTTGGTTGGCATATTATTAAAAGATTAGAATTGAAAGAATTAGATTCTTATGAAAATCTATACAATGTTATTAAAGCAAAAGTTTCTAGAGATTCACGATCTAATAAGAGTAAAGAAGCATTACTTAAAAAGATAAAAGAAGATAATGGATTTGTAGAAAACTTAAGAGAACGTAATGATTTTTATAAGTTACTTACTAAAGAAGATTACATTAAAGGTGATTTTAAAGCGAGTGCGACATCTAAATACAATAAGCTAATGTTTGGGTTGTATGCTAAAGACGGTGATAAAGTTGAGTATACTCAAACTGAATTTGCAAGCTATTTGGAAAATATAAAATATAAGAGTGGTAAAAGAAGTAAGGATGTTAATATGAAAGCAGAAATTAATAGACTTTATAATCAAATTTTAGAAAACAAAGCAATTGAATTTAAAAATTCAAGACTATCTAAAACCAATGAAGAATTTAGATTATTAATGAATGAATATAGAGATGGGATTTTATTATTTGATTTAACAGATGAAAAAGTATGGTCTAAAGCTGTAAAAGATACTTCTGGATTGGAGAGTTTCTACCAAGAGAATAAAACTAAATACATGTGGAAAGAAAGAGTTGAGGCTACAATTTATGTTTGTAATGATGAGTCTATTGCTAAAACTGTTTCAAAAATATTAAAGAAAAAAGCTAAAAAAGGTTATTCTAATGAAGATATCTTAAAGATGGTAAATACAGATAGCCAATTATCATTAAAGATCGAGGAAGGAAAATATTCTAAAGGAGATAATGAAGATGTAGATAAAGCTATTTGGAAAAAAGAAGCTACATCAACATTGAAAAAAGATAAAAGTGTAATAATTATTGAGATTAAAAATGTTTTAGTTGCTGAGCCTAAACAATTAAAAGAAATAAAAGGATTGATTACTTCGGATTATCAAAACCACCTAGAACAAGAATGGGTGAAAGAATTGAAGGGTAAATACGAAGTAGTAGTTGATACGAAAGTGTTAAAATTAGTTAAGTAAATTTATTTAAAACTTTTTAGCTACTAATATTGTAGTTAGCAGTTTTTTCATTTATGAGAGTATTAGCAATTTTATTATTATCACTTTTCTTATCATGTTCTCTATTTGAAGATGAAGTTAGTGATACTGCTATTGCTAGGGTAGAAGACAGGTACTTGTTTCATGCTGATATTGAAGGAGTCGTTCCAGTAAATACTCCTGTAGAGGATAGTGTTCTTATTATTAATAATTATATAAAGAATTGGATAAAGGATAACCTAATACTCCATAAAGCTGAGTTAAATTTAAAAGAGAGCCAAAAGGATGTTAAAAAACAGTTAGAAGATTATAGGAGATCATTAATTGTTTATTCTTATGAAAAGGAACTGATAAAAGAACGTTTAGATACTAATGTATCTAATGATGAGATTCGTGCTTTTTATGAAAATAGTAGCCAGAATTTCGATTTAAGAAATGATATAGTTAAAGTAAGGTATTTAAAAGTAAATAAGAATGCACCTCAAGTTAAAAAGATCAGAAAAATATATAAGTCTAAAAAACAAGAAGATATTGAAAAGTTAAAAGAATTGGCTCATCAATATGCCGAAAAATTTCATTTAACTGATGAACAATGGATACTTTTTGATGAATTGAAAAAAGAAGTCCCTATAAATGTTTCTGATTCAAAAGGGTATTTAAAAAATATAAAAAATATAGAAGTAGAAGACTCTCTTTCTTTTTACTTTGTTTACATAAAAGATTATAAACTTAAAAATGATGTTTCTCCATTAAGTTTTGAAGCACATAACATAAAAAACATTATAATAAATAAAAGAAAGCTAAGTTTGATAAATAAAATCAGAAGTGATTTGTATCAAGAAGCTTTTATGAGTAAGGATATTGAAATTTACGACATTAAAAATGATGAAGAATAAAATAATAATTCTAACAGCAATTATACTTTTAGCTTCTTTTAGCATAAAAGCACAAGAAGACGGTAAAATTATAGATAAGGTAATTGCAGTTGTTGGAAGTAATGTTATCTTAAAATCAGATTTAGAATCACAAATTGTTTCTTTAAGAGCACAAGGTGTTTTAATTGATGATAATGCAAGGTGCGAACTATTAGAGGAGCTTTCGTTTCAGAAACTATTACTGCACCAAGCTTTGATTGATAGCGTAACTGTTACCGAAGCGGAAGTGGAATCAGAAATTGATAGGAGAATGAATTATTTTATTGCTCAAATAGGTTCTGAAAAAAAGTTAGAGCAGTATTATAAAAAATCGATATTAGAAATTAAGGAAGAATTTAGGGTTATTGTAAGAGAACAAATGATTAGCCAAAGGATGCAAGGAAGAATAACTTCGGGTGCACAAGTGACACCTAAAGAAGTTAAAGCTTATTTTGAAGGACTTAATGCGGATAGTATTCCTCTAATAGAGTCCGAAGTGGAATATGCTCAAATATTAATCAATGCAAGTGAAAGTGCTGAAGCAAAACAAACTGCTAAAGATCGAATTAATGCCTTTAGAGAACGAATAGTAAATGGTGAAGACTTTTCTACATTAGCTATTTTGTATTCAGAAGATGAAGGCTCTGCAAAGAATGGTGGAGAGATTGGGTTTATGGGTAGAGCTGAGTTAGTGCCTGAGTTCTCTATTCTTGCCTTTAAACTTAAAAATACGGCTGTTTCTGAAGTAATAGAAACTGAATTCGGATACCATATAATGGAGTTGATACAAAGGAGAGGATTAAAGGTTAATGTGAGGCATATTTTAGTTAAAGTAAAAATAGGAGAGAAGCAAATAGAAGAAGCCAAAAATTTAGCGGATAGTATTTATAATATATTGCAAACGGATACTTTTACATTTGAAGAGTTAGCTGAAAAATACTCTCATGATGATCAAACTAAAAAGAGTAGAGGATTGGTAGTAAACTCTCAGACGGGTACTTCGATTTTTGATATTGATCAAGTGAATCCTCAAGTTTTTTATTCTATCGATAAAATGAAAGTGGGAGAAGTATCAACACCTGTTCCAGCACAAGGTAGAGATGGTAAAAAAGGATATAGGATAATAAAACTGATAACTAAAACTGAACCTCATAAAGCCTCCATAGATTCTGATTATTCCAAGATACAAAATGCTGCATTGGCTAGTATTCAAAATCAGGAAACTGTAAAATGGATAAAAGGTAAAGTAAGTCAGACTTACATTAAGATAGATGAAGAGTATAGAGGTTGCAAATTTGATAACAGTTGGGTTAAGTAAGTCTAATTTTGTAATTTTAATTGCTTAGAAAATAGATATGTCAGAAAATAAGTATAAATCAGAGGTAGAAGCAATAGATGCTTTTGTTGGTAGATATAAAGAATTAACCAATGAAATAGGAAAAGTAATTGTAGGTCAAGATGAAGTAATTAAAAAAGTACTTATTTCTATTTTTAGTAGAGGACATTGCTTATTAGTTGGTGTTCCTGGTTTAGCTAAAACATTATTAGTTAGTACAATCTCAGATTCGTTAGGCTTATCTTTTAATAGAATTCAATTTACACCAGATTT
>JAESUI010000300.1 GCA_016763135.1 Flavobacteriales bacterium | reverse complement strand
TATAAAAGCAGGAAAAATGACGCCAGAAGATAAGACTGAACTGAAGTTGAGTATTGGTAAGATTCCTCAAATTACGCTAGATAATACCGATAGAAATAGAACATCTCCTTTCGCTTTTACAGGTAATAAATTTGAATTTAGAGCAGTTGGTTCTACAGCAAATTGTGCACATTCTATGACGGCTTTAAATGTTATTGTTGCTAAGCAATTAAAAGAATTTAAGCAGTCTGTTGATACTAGAATTAATAAAGGAGTTAAAAAAGATGAGGCTATTTTAAAAGAACTTCAAAAACTAATTAAAGAATCAAAAGCCATTCGTTTTGAAGGGAATGGTTATGGAGATGAATGGGTGAAAGAAGCGGCAAGAAGAGGTTTGTCTAATTTAAAAGATACACCAAGCGCTTTAAAAGTAATGATTCATAAGGATACCAAGAAGTTGTTTGGAGATTTAGGTGTTTTATCTGAAGTTGAGTTAGATGCTCGTTATGAAATAGAATTGGAAAAGTATATTCTTATATTACAAATTGAATCAAGAACTTTAGGGGATATTGCTCAAAATCATATTATTCCTACAGCAATAAAATACCAAAATGTGTTAATTGAAAATGTTAAAGGGATGACTGATATTTTTGGAAAAGAGGCTAAGAAAATTGCAGCAACTCAACATCAAATTTTATTGGAGATTTCTGAGCATATTAATGGAATTAAAGAAAAATCCGAAGAAATGCTTAGTGAACGTAAGAAAGCTAATAAAATAGCTGGCTTTGAGGAAAAAGCAGCAGCATATTGCAATAAAGTAAAACCTTACTTTGAACAAGTGAAATACCATTCTGACAAGCTGGAATTATTAATAGATGATGAGTTATGGCCTTTGCCTAAACTAAGGGAGTTATTATTTACAAGGTAATTCATCATTAAAAAAGACCAATTTATCCCCCTCAAATTGTATTTGAAGGGGATTTTTTTATGTAATTATTTGTTAAACTTACTTTGATAAATTAAAAAGATGTTTTACTTTAGCGCCTGTTCAAAGGAAAACTAACTTATTATTATGAAAATAATTAGAATTATTGGCGTTTTCGCCCTTGTAGCTGTTATCAGTTTAACTGTAAATGCTCAAAAAAATTATAAATTAGAAGCTGATGTGGCTTTTAGTGGCTTTAAGTATTATAAAGCCATAGAGATGTATAAAAAAGCTTACACTAAAGAATCTAAAAAAGAAGTTAAAGCCGAAATATTGTTTCAAATAGCAGAATGTTATCGTGGTAAGAACGATGGTAAGCAAGCTGCAGTTTGGTATAATAAGTCGATTAAAGCAAAGCATGATAATCCTTTAGCGATCTATTATGTGGCTGACATATACAAATCTCAAGGTAAATATGAAGATGCTATTGTTCAATTCAATAAATATAAAGCTGCTAATCCGAGTGACAAAAGAGGGGCAGAGGGTGTGAAATCGTGTGAATTAGCTAAAGAGTGGAAAGATAACCCATCTAGAACAGTGGTTAACCCTTTACCTTTATTGAATTCTGAAGATTATGATTTTTCACCTGTTTATGCAGATAAAAAGAATGTTGAAGTTTATTTTACTTCAACACGCCAAGGTGCTGCAGGAAGTGAAATACATGAGGGTACTGGATCGAACTTTGCAGATATATGGAAGTCGAAAAGAGATAAAAAAGGGAAATGGAGTGAGCCAGTAGTATTGAATGAAGCAATTAATTCACCTGCAAGTGAAGGTTCATCGTGTTTGAATAATAAAAGGAATGTTATTTATTTTACAAGATGTGAAGTTCAAAAAAATGGTATTGCTGGATGTGGTATAATGATGGCCAAAAAGCAAGGTCAAAAATGGGGTGAACCAGAGTATATCATAGTAATGGGCGCAGAAGATACTATGAAAGTTAGGCACCCTGCTATTTCTCCAGATGATAAAGTATTGGTGTTTTCCGCCAATATGCCTGGTGGACAAGGAGGTATAGATTTGTGGTATATGACTTATGATAAGAAAGCAAAAACTTGGTCGCAACCAATAAATTTAGGTTCGGAAATTAATACTTCAGCGAATGAAGCTTTTCCTTATATCAGAGAAAATGGAGATTTATATTTTGCTTCAAACGGACATAAAGGTATGGGTGGTTTAGATTTATTTAAAGCTGCTAGCACAGGTGTTAATCAATGGAGTGGAGTTGAAAACTTACAAGTTCCAATGAATTCTGAAGCTGATGATTTTGGAATTGTATTTGAAGGAGATAAGAATAGAGGTATGTTTAATACTAGTAGAGAAGGTGGTAAAGGTGGTGATGATATTTGGGAATTTTATTTACCTCCAATGTTATTTGAATTGACTGGTGTAGTTAAAGATGTTGAAACTGGTAATATTTTAGCAGGAGCTACTGTTAAATTAATTGGTACTGATGGAAGTTCTGCTCAGACAACTACTGATGAAAATGGTAACTTCTATTTTGTTGAAAATGGTCCAGATAGATATATTAATAAAGAAACATCTTATTCTTTAGTAGTTGAGAAGAAGACGTATTTAAATGCAAAAGGGAAAGAAACTACTGTGGGACAAGAAACTTCTAAAAAGTTTTTCCATGAGTATGCATTACAACCTTTCCAAGATGTAGTTATTAAATTACCTCTTATTGAGTATGAATACAATAAGGCTGATTTAAGACCAAACTCTAAAGATTCTTTAGATTACTTATATAATATAATGACAGAGAATCCAACCATTGTTATTCAATTAAGATCTCATACAGATTTTAGAGGTTCTGCAGCGTATAATCAACGATTATCTCAGCGTAGAGCTCAGGCTTGTGTGGATTATTTAGTAAAAGAAAAAGGAATTCATCCAGATAGAATTAAGGCTAAAGGTATGGGAGAAAGTGAACCTATTAAAGGTGCTGGAGGTATTGTCTTAACAGAGAAATATATTAAAGGTTTAAAATCTAAAGAAGAGATTGAGGCTGCTCACCAAAGAAACAGACGTACTGACTTCAAAGTTGTTAGTGATGACTTTGTTCCAGCTTCTGCTTCGGTACCAGAAAATTAGATTATTAACATAAAAAAGAAAAACATCCTGATAACTTTCAGGGTGTTTTTTTTTTATCCATATTTAGAGTATTATTTTTGTGTAAAATTTAAGGTTAATGGATAAGTCTGAAAGATACATGCAAAGAGGCGTATCTGCTTCAAAAGAGGATGTACACAATGCCATAAAAAATATTGATAAGGGTTTGTTTCCTCAAGCTTTTTGTAAAATTGTGCCAGATTATTTAACTGGTGATGATGATTATTGCATAATAATGCATGCTGATGGTGCTGGAACTAAATCATCTTTAGCTTATGCTTATTGGAAAGAAACTGGAGATGTTTCTGTATGGAAGGGAATTGCTCAAGATGCATTAATAATGAATATTGATGATTTGTTATGTGTAGGGGCAGTGGATAATATTTTATTATCATCTACTATAGGTAGGAACAAAAATTTGATTACAGGAGAAGTTTTAGGAGCCATAATAAATGGAACAGAGGAGCTTTTATCCGATTTAAGAAATCAAGGGATAGGAATACATTCTACAGGTGGAGAAACTGCTGATGTTGGAGATTTAGTAAGAACAATTATTGTTGACTCTACCGTTACGGCAAGAATGAAGAAAAGTGATGTTATAGATAATGCTAATATTGGTGTTGGAGATGTAATAGTTGGTTTATCATCTTTTGGTCAAGCAACTTATGAAACTAAATATAACGGAGGAATGGGAAGTAATGGTTTGACATCTGCAAGACACGATGTTTTTAATAAAAATGTTGCAGAAAAATACCCTCAAACTTTTGATCAAGTGTTCCGACTGATTTAGTTTATTCAGGGAGTTATTCATTAACAGATAATGTAGAAGGTGTTGAGTTGGATGCTGGGCAGCTAGTTTTATCTCCAACAAGAACTTATGCACCAATTATTAAGAAAATATTAGATGCTCATAGTGAAAATATTCATGGAATGGTTCATTGTAGTGGAGGTGCTCAAACTAAAATATTACACTTTGTAGATGATTTACAAATTGTAAAAGACAATATGTTTGATGTTCCACCATTGTTTAAGATGATTCAGGAGCAGTCGGGAACAGATTGGAAAGAAATGTATAAAGTGTTTAATATGGGACACAGAATGGAATTATATGTTCCAGAAGAAATTGCTGCAGAGATTATTGCTATTTCTAAATCTTTTGATGTGGATGCACAAATTGTTGGTAGAGTAGAAGCACAAGGACCTAAGCAATTAACTATTAAGAGTAAATATGGTGAATTTATATATCATTAATAGAGAATGAGTTTATTAAAGAAATTAGAAGAGATAAGTATTCGTTACGATCAGGTAAGTGAACAAATTGTTGACCCGGAAATTATTTCGGATATGAAGCGCTATATCAAAATTAACATTGAATATAAAGAGTTAGGAAAAATAATAAAGGTTTATAACAAGTATAAAGATGTAATTGATAACATAGAATCTTCAAAAGAAATAATAGCTACAGAAACTGATAAGGAGTTTGTGGATATGGCAAAGATGGAGTTAGATGAATTGCTTTCAGAAAAGACCCGGATGGATGAGGAAGTTAAATTAATGTTAATTCCAAAAGATGAAGAAGACAGCAAAAATGTTATTATAGAGATTAGAGCAGGAACGGGAGGAGATGAAGCAGCTATTTTTGTTGGAGATTTGTATAGAATGTACATTAAGTGGTTGGAGCGTAAAGGTTGGAAAACTGAAACAATGACTATTAATGAAGGTACATCAGGAGGGTTT
>JAESUI010000299.1 GCA_016763135.1 Flavobacteriales bacterium | reverse complement strand
GCACACATTCAAGTACTAAAAAGTAAAATTTCAGCAGTAAATAAACCCATTTATAATAACCGTTTAGAAAAATGGAAGAAAAACCTAAGTAGTAAAAATATTGCTCAATGTGATGCTATCTGCTCCAAGATAGGATCTCATTTTAATTATGAAAAATATAACTATTTAATAAAAACATCATTTTTATTAAAATGGTCTATCTCCTATTACAAAGGGACATTGTCTGTAATAAAACAACAAATCTTATTTACTTTGCCTTACAGAATAAAACTTTGGAGATTAAAACAGGTGGTTAGTAATACAATTTACAAAAATAGTTAGATGAACAAGAAAGCAACATCAACCACAGCTTCTGTCAATTTCATTATTGGAATGGGAAGATCAGGTACAACACTATTAACAAGCATACTTAACGCTCATTCTCAAATTTATGCAAACCCCGAAAATAATTTCCTCCTATTTCTTGCTAATTATTTAACCTCTAAAAAAGAGTTTAACAAAGAAGATATTGCATACATCAATAAAATACTAACGTTAAATACAAACACCACTTTAACCGTTTGGAAGGGTAAAATAGAAACAAACAAATCTCCATTGACAAAAGAACAGTTAGTTCATGAAATTTACATGAGTTCATCTATCCAAACAACAACAAAAGAAGTAAAAGCAATTTACGATAAAAACCCAGAGTATACTGTTCATGTTGATGTCTTAAAAACTATTTTTCCAGATGCCAAATACATTGCTATCACTAGGAATTATCTCGATAATATTGCATCAAGAAAAAGATTTGGAGTCAAAACAAGAAAAAGATTTACAAATACTAACTGGGTCTCTATTTATACTTTAGCCATTTCGTGGGATTATTACAATAGAAAAATAATTCGAATGCTTGACAAAGAAAAAATTTTTCATATCCGCTATGAAGATCTAGTAGAAGAACCTATTACTACCTTAAAAAGATTATTTGATTTTATTGAAATCTCTTATGAAGATGAGGTATTAAACTATCATCAAGACATTAATTTAAACAGCAAAATTAACCGTTCTCAATTATCTGAAACAGATAAATTAACTATTAAAGAAATGCATGGTAATTTAGAGAAACCCATCTTTAACAAAAGAGTAGGTGTTTGGGAACAGCAGTTAACAAAAAGACAACGATATGTTTGTGATATAATTTGCAGAAACAGTGCTAAAAAATTAGGATATTCTGAGCTAAAAGAATACAGTCTATTTTATCAAATCAGTATTTCTATAATTAGCATCCCTTTTAAGGTTTTATATCACAGTTACTTAATCCTAAAAGATTTAAAATACTACAAATTACCGTTATCTATCAGGGTTCATTTTTTTACTAAATGAGTTTTATCACCATTGAATATTATATATTTTTGATTTTCATTGTGGGAGCAATCTACACAATAAGAAAAAAATACAATTGGTTGGTTTTAACCATTGCAAGCTATGTCTTTTATGCAAGCATACACCTTGAGTATGCTATTGTTATGTTAGCATCAACAATAGTGGCATACTTTACTGCAATTATGATGTCTAAAGTAAAAAAAGGAAGAGTTTTCTTTTTTTTAATCGGAATATTAACTGATTTGTCACTCCTTTTTTTCTTCAAGTATCTTGGCTTTTTTTTAGAAAATGTGAACTTCTTATTCGGAACAGAAATTGACACAGGATACTCCATTGCTAAAAACATCATCTTACCGATAGGAATTTCTTTCTATACATTTCAATCATTGAGTTACACCATAGATGTTTATCGTAAACAAAGAGAACCTGAAAAACATTTTGGCTATTATGCATTGTACATTTCCTTTTTTCCACAATTGGTGGCTGGACCAATTGAACGATCACAATATTTAATTCCCCAACTAAAAAAGAAAGTAAAACCAAATCTCGATCGGTTTATACAAGGTGGGAAATTAATATTATGGGGGCTCTTTAAAAAAATAGTTATTGCCGACACCATTGGCACTTATGTTAATCATGTTTTTATAAGTCCTGACGGACATAATTCAGCAGAAATTACTCTTGCTGTTTATGCATTTGCATTTCAAGTTTATTTTGATTTTTCTGGGTATTCAAATATTGCTATAGGTTCTGCAAAAATGTTTGGAATTGACTTAAGCATGAACTTCAATAGCCCTTTAACAAGTAAAACACTTTCTGAACTGTGGAAAAAATGGCACATTACTTTAATGGGATTTTTTAACACCTATATTTTCCATCCTTTAGTTAAATCTCAAAGAATATTTCACAAATGGGGGGCTGGAGCCATATTAGTTGTTTTTTTTATTAGTGGTTTATGGCACGGTGCAAGTTGGAATTTTGTCATTTTTGGATTGGTAAATGGTTTAGCAATTGTAATAGAAAGACGAACTAAGTTTGCAAAAAAAATTCAACAACGAGTTAAAAAGAAACAACTTGGATTGGCCTTTAAACTCCTTCTCATTTTTTACAGTGTTAGTGTATTGTCTTTCTCTTCCATTTGGTTTAAAACAAAACTTTTAATGAAGCTATTAATATTATTTCAAAAATTGGAGCTTTCGATTTCGAAGGTACACGAATAATGAGTTTCCTTTACGTTGTATTTCTTATGGGCTTAGGCGTTATAGCTGATTACTACAGAAAACACTATCAATCCACCCCTATTGAAATAGTTAAATATAATTACGGAAGAGTAACCATCTATGCAGTACTACTTATTTTGGTTTTTTTATACAGTAATAATAATGAAGTTCCTTTTGTCTATTATCAATTTTAAATGAATCAACGCTTTAAACATATTAGTTTCTTTTTTGCATTGCTAATTGCTTTCCATTTTGCTTTATTGTGGTTGTATCAACAAACTGAAAAAAAGAGTGAAATTGTTCAGCTCTTTGAACATTATGAAGAAAATCCTGTTGAATCTAAATTTCTTTTTTTAGGTGCTTCTCACACTAAACGAGCCATAAACACTTCAATCGTTAAATCTTCTTATTCATTGGCCTTTTATGGTCAAAACAACATCAACACTTACTATGTTTTAAAATATCTATTAGAAAATTACGGTGACAATTATGAATACATTTGTTTGCCTAATGACTTTGGTTATTACACAAAAAGAGCTGCTATAAATTTAGATAAAAAGTTTTTTTATAAACGCTTTTTTAATTTTAATGAATATGGAAAGCTCTCCAATACTAACTATGAAAGTTGGAAAGAAAAGTTATATCAACGCTACTTTCCTTATGTAGAATTAAAAGGAATGATGAGTCCAAAAGGAGAAAGATTGGCTAAAGAAAACAAAGATTTTTCAATTTATGATGAGGAACGAAAGCAGAAGATTGCATTTAATTACATTCATAATGAACACGGGATTGATGGAACAAACAAAATATATGATTCGCTATCAACCACCTATTTAAACATGACACTTGATTTATTAAAAAAGCATCGAAAAAAAGCTGTTTTTATTAGCTACCCGCATTCCAACGCTATGCAACAAGAGATTGATGAAATTGGCAGTTACAAACATGAGGAGCAAGCATTAATTTTAAACGCTGGGTTTGAAATTTTAGATCTTTCCAAAGCTTTTTTAAAGCATGATGAATATTTTTTTGATGCTCACCATCTCAATAAAAAAGGAGAAATTCACTTCTCCCATTTAATCCAAGAAAAATTATCGAGTTTTTAAATCTCCAAAAAGAAGCACGACTGGATAAATGATTATTCCACCAAAATTCATTATAAAGCTTCTTAAAAATTGAGGGATTTTATGAATGATTTTCGTTTTTTGAAATGTAAATTGTAGCATCAATGAAGCTTGAACCTGTGCGCAAATCCATTTACTTTTCGATTCAAACTCGGGTCTGATAATATCTAAAATTAAAACTATCCTTTTCTCATTGGTGTTGTTCCAGGCATAATGCTGGTGGGCATCGCAAAAACCAAAAGGTTCTCCTTCTACCCACTCTTTTTGAATCCCTAAAACTTCAAAACCGCAATCGGGTAATCCTGTAGGAATTACTAATGGAATGTGTACTCGATACATTACATTGGAATCTCCTGTATGGTGTTTAATCTTTGATGAATTATCTAACTGACTATAAGCTGCAGACACTAAATAAGGTATCTTCTCTAAAACCTTCTCTGTTAATGGAAACTTAGCAATATTCGATTTATATTTTTTCGCCCAAACTCTTAAAGGAATAAATTTCCATTTTTGAGGTTCATTAGCAAACGTACTATTTGTATAAGGAATAAAGAAGTCTTCTTTTTGTGTGGTTATTTCTTTTTTAAATATAGCTGTATTTTTCTTTATCAAATCATACCAGTTATACTGAGAAATTTCAAAATAAGGAGGCTCTGTTCCTTCATAAGGAGCACTTGCAGTAAATGAAAACCATATATTGTTTGTATTACTTTTCAATTGTGTTTTTTTATAGTTCCAAATAATTTCTGATAAGGATACAAAACCACCAGCAAGCAGAAAAGATTAAAAGCAAAAATGCGATGCATCCATTTTGGTAAATTATTAATTCGTTTCGATTTTTCAAATAACAATTGCAAGATCAAAAAAGACCTTACCCTAAAACAAATGTATCTTCTTTTCGATTGAAATTCATCTTTTATCACATCAAATACCACAATAATTCGTTCCGTATTACTGTGATTCCATGCTGTATGAAAATTACCATCAACAAATGTTAATAATTTATTCTCTTCCCAAGGTTGAGATTCTTTGTTCACTTTAAAACCACATTTCGGAAGTCCTTCGGGAATTTTTATTCCTAAATGCGTTCGATAAAAAGTATTTGAATCTCCATAATGAGGCTTAATTTCAATTCCTGGATTCAGTGTGTTAATGGAAACAGAAACAATGTTAGGATTGTTCTTAATAATAGCATGTAAAACGGGTGCATTGTTAAAAGCTCCTTTTACCTCAATCCCCCATGTTTTAAAACTGAAAGTCTTCCATCCATTATTTTCTGCCAACCCTTCAATAAAGTACGTTTTGGATGTAAAGCTAGAGGTTTTTACCATTTTCTCTACTTCTGATTTTATTAACACAGCCTTTGATGTAATTTGAGAACTCCATGACAATTCCTCTTCAGAAAAAAAGTTTGGTTCATCTTGATAGCTATCAGATGAAAAATAGGCAAACCACATTTTTAACTTATGTTTCAAATCATATTATTTTAAATCCAAAGATAATTAAATTCGTAGGATACAAATCATGATTTGAAATCAGGTCTATTTTCTAAACAAAATTTGGATGTAGTTTTTAAATCTTTAATTTTAATCCAATGAAAAATCAAGAATCATCCAATAATAATAGTTCTCATTTTAAAAAAAAATGTTTTCCCATGGACAAAACTCTTGGAAGATAATTGGCAATCTATCCAAAAAGAAATGCAATTGGTTTTGGATTACCCTGAAAATTTAGACTATAAAAACAGATGGTTTTTAGCACATCCTCATTATGTAAAATCTGATTTTAAAGATGGATGGAAAACCTATGAATTTTACTTTTTTGGAATTAAACAACTGAACCATTGCCTCAATTGCCCGAAAACTTATGAACTACTTCAGCAAATCCCAGAGCTCATAACCGCTCAATTTTCTGTGTTGAGCCCTAACACTAAAGTTGAACCTCATAAGGGATACACGACTATGGTGTTACGAAATCATTTAGCATTAGAGATTCCTTCACAAAAATTGTGTAGAATAAAAGTAGAAGACGAAGAAACATCATGGACTGAGGGAAAACTAGTCACTTTTGATGATTCAAAAATGCATGAAGCTTGGAATTTATCTGACAAAAGACGAATTGTATTAATGATTGATGTTGCTAATCCTGATGGTGAATATTCTGGCAAGCAAATTAACCGTTACAAAATAGAAAACATAGACGATCCTTTTCTATTAAACATTGCAGATGAAAAAACCTGGATGAGTTGGCTAGAAAAAGGTGAGTTTCCTGATGAAAGCTTAATGTAACCTTATTTGGCTCTATATTTTTTTAAGCAAATTATTAATTTCATCAATATTATTTTTTGAAGCTGTTCCAGTATAAACCAATTCTTTTTTCTTAGGATGAAGCTTTCTAAGTATGTCAGAATATGGTTGAATCACCTTTAAATAAGATTCTTTAGTTAGCTCCATAATAATGGTTTTATCATCTTCTGAGCATTTCAAATAACCTAATTTTTTGTTGTATTCTATTGCTGGCTTGTTCGATTTTAAGATTCTTACAATTGATCGATCAAAAGACTTTAGTAGTAATATTGAAAAGTTAATTAGAATCATACTTGCAATAACAGGTGTTGCAGTGTGCCAAACATCTAAATCAGAAATAAAAATTCCACCCTCTCCTACTTTCTTTTCAATGCTTACATTTTTTGAGTTAATAAGCCCAACTCTTCTACCTCTATCATCAATAATTATAAAATAATAATTTGATTTATTATCAATTGAATTAAACCAATTAGCTTGCATTTCTGGAGTTATCTCTTCCGTAAAAAGCATTTTATTTTGAATAAAATGCTCATTTCTCCACAACCTTACTTCTTCAATATCTTCAGTCTCCAACCGTCTTAATGTTACTCCATATTGAGATAAGGTTAACATTTTTTTTCATCAATTGAATAATGTGGTTCTCTATTTACAATACTATTTATACGAGAAATATAAATCCCCAAAATTCCTATTCCTATTAAAATAATGCCTGAAGTAAAAAGTATAGATACAATTATCGAAGTAAAACCCAATTGTGCTCCTAAAAATACTTTTTTAAATAAATAGTACCCACCAATAACAAAATTTAATAACGACATTCCAAACCCTAAAGTAATCAACAATTGCAGTGGAATTGTAGTGGTGTGAAGCATAATATGAAATGTTAATCTGATTAAACGAAAAAGACTATATCTTGATCTTCTGCCTTTGTTATTCTCATTCAATTTTAAATCTACAAATTTTGGAGTAGGTGTATACCATAAAAACATCTCATCTAACCAGACAAAACTATATTCATGCTTTTTAAGATGTTGCACAATACTAACATCAAGTAATCTAAAACTAGAACCTTTTGCTTTATTTTCACCTTCAGCTTTTGATACAAATCGATAAAATCTAGTTAAAATTTTCCTAACCCGTTGAGATTCATCATTTGGATACATTCCATAAACAACTTTAGCATTTGTTTCCTTTTTACAAGTTATTAGCTCCTCAATATCATCTACATTATGCTCCAAGTCATCATCCATTGTAATGATATTTTGCCCAGTTGCATGCAGCATTCCACACATAGTTGCTTCATGCTGTCCGAAATTTTTAATAAACCGAATTATTTTAATTTGTTTGGGAGTATTTTTTTGCAACTCACTTAAAATTTTCCATGAACCATCAGAGGACCTATCATCAACGTATATTACCTCATAAGAATATTCCTCTTTATTCATGAAACTAACAATCTGATGATTTAACTCAACGAGTGTTTCGGCTGCGTTAAAAACAGGTATCACTATTGATATGGCTACTTCTTGGTTCATTTACTTCCTAAGGTCAATCCTCCATCTAAAACAATGTTTTGTCCGGTAATCCATCTACTTCGATTGGATAATAAAAATGCGATTGTATTGGCAACATCAATCGCTTCTCCAAAACCTAATGGATAATGTTTTTCATATTTTTCTAACTCTTCGGTATTAGATGCCTTTAATGTTTCTTCAAATATATTAGTTTTTACCAAACCTGGAGAAATGCAATTGGATCGAATTTTTTTACCTGAATGTTCTAATGCCAATGTTCTAGAATAAGCTTCTAATGCTGCTTTTGCACTTGTATATAAAGCTCCTCCTTGATAAGGAAACTGACTTGAAATTGAAGATATAAAAACAAAAGAACATTTCTCCGCAACTTTTTTTTGTTTCAACAAAGCTGAATTTAATAATGCTTGCGCTTTAAAATTAATGTCGAAAACAGTTTCAAGGTGTTTTTCTGTAATAAACTTTAAAGGAAATGGATAAATTATTCCTGCTGCATTAACAACTCCATCTAACTTTGGTAAACTAGCGATTAACTCAGTTCGGTTTTCTTCTACTGTTAAGTCTGCTTGAAATATATGCTGCTCTTTTTTTAATTGAGATTTTGTTTCCTCTAATTTTTCAATATTCCTTCCTGTTAACAACAATTTTGCTCCTAAATCATCCAAAAGAATAGCCGTTTTTCTCCCTATTCCAGAAGATGCTCCTGTAATTAGTATGGTTTTATTTTTTAAATCTAAAAAATCCATTTAAACAGTTATTACAGGTAAACATATCATTGGTGAACATTTAATCGACAAAGTCGCCCATGATAACCCTACACCAAAACCACACAATAACATCTTGTTTTCTTTCTGTTCCATTTCATTATTAAGTTGAGAGCAAATAGTTAATGGAATTGACGCAGATGATGTATTTCCATAATCTTTTAGCGAATAAGGAGTTTGTTCTTTGTTAATTTTCAATTTTCTACGAATGGCTTCATTCATTAATAAATTAGCCTGATGCATCACAAAATAGTCATAATCTTCTGAAGTAGATTTTGTATGCTCTAATGTTTCTTGTATCAGCTTAGGAACTTTAGTTACCGAAAAATTAAACACTTCTAAACCATCTATTTCTAGGTCTAAATCACATCGATTAATTCCTGGACTTATTTCTTTAACATCAAAAGAAGATGGCTTTACTTTATTACGAATTCCGCCATCTCTAATAATGATAGTTTCATATCCTGCACCATCACTTTTTAAGTTAAAAGAACCTCCACACCCTTCTGCCCATTCTATAGCTGTTGCAGTTCCTGCATCACCAAACAAAGGGTAAGTACTTTTATCGTTTTCAGAAACGG
>JAESUI010000298.1 GCA_016763135.1 Flavobacteriales bacterium | reverse complement strand
TTCAGGAGCAGGGTTAGAAAACATTGATTTGCCTTGTGCTGAACAAAAAGGAATAAAGGTGTTTAATTCTCCTGAAGGGAATAGGGTTGCTGTTGGAGAACATGCTTTAGGAATGATATTAATGTTGTTTAATCAGTTGAAGAAAGGAGACTTAGAAGTAAGAAAAGGGTTTTGGGATAGAGAGGGGAATAGGGGATTGGAAATTGCTGGAAAAACAATAGCAATTATTGGTTATGGAAATATGGGGAGTGCTTTTGCTAAAACTCTTTCTGGGTTTGATTGTAAGGTAATTGCACATGATAAGTATAAAACAACCCTTCGACAGGCTCAGGGTAACAATTACGTTAAACAAGTTGATTTAGAAACTATATACAAAGAAACAGATGTTTTAAGTATTCATTTACCGCTTTCAGAAGAAACATATCATTATGTAAATAAGGAGTTTTTATTAAAATTTAAAAAACCTATATACATCATTAATACTGCTCGAGGTAATAATGTTTGTGTGACTGATCTTGTTGAAGCACTGAAAATAAATAAAGTTTTAGGAGCTTGTTTAGATGTGTTGGAATACGAAACTAAATCATTTGAAACGATAGCCTCAGAAGAATTGCCTGAAGACTTCAAGTATTTAGCTCAATCTGATAAAGTGATTTTAAGCCCACATGTTGCTGGCTGGACACAAGAATCTTATGTAAAGCTTTCTAGTTTTTTAGCGGATAAAATTGAGGCGGTATTTGGTTAAAAAGATTGTTTTAAAACCCAAGCTTTTGTGTTGTGATCTTGTGCATCAGCTAAAGCGCTAACAGCTTCTTTCCTTGTTGCAAAGCTATTGTAACTTACTGTCCATAATCCTTTTCGTTGACCAACAATAGAAGCTTCAAATCCAGCTTTTTTTAATTTTCTCACCATTTTTCTAGCATTGTTCTTACTTGAAAAACAACCGCCAATAATATGGTATTTTAGATCTCTTATGGATGAAGAAACATAGGTAGAGACAGCTTCAGCAATAGGTTTTTCTTTTAACTGAACAATAATTGGAGTTTCATTTTTATCAAAACTTATTTCTAAAAAATAAGTGTTTTCATCAGCTAAAGCCATCTGCTCTTTTACAGTACTTTCTTTAACATCATTAAAAACAAATTCAGATTTTGTTGGAGTATATATTGCTTTTTCGGTAGGCTTAAATGGATTTAAATTAGCGTAAGTTAAGTCGCCAGTTAAATCATATTGAGTTGGCATCCATCCTGCTAAAAAAGCTAAAGGAATAGCAATAGCCGCAGCAAATTTCCACTTTGTACTGCTACTTTTTCCATTTTTTACAACGGTTAAAGGAGTTGTTCTATTTTTAAACTCTTTGGTAATTTTTTCTTCTATAGTGGCTCGTTTAATTGGTTGTTTCTGAAAAACAGATAAGCCAAAAGAACTTAAAAGATAATTAACAGTATCTGCAGGCTCAAATTGGGTACGGTTTTCTGTATCTAAAAAAAGTGTTCCTACATCTTTAAGCAAGACTCTTTTTTTAAGTTTTAAATCATGAGAAATTGTTAAAACGTAATCTTCAATTTTTTTGTTTGCAACATTAAAGTTGATGTTTTCTTTTTGGGCAATAAGGTTCGCCAATAAGCCATCATTGTTGTTTAGGTTTTTATTAAAAGAAATACTTTTTGAAGGTGGAGAAAAGGTGTTTTGTATAGGCTGTATTGTTGCTGATTTATAATTAGCAACAAAACCACCCAATCCGGGAACAATTACGCAGTCGTATTTGTAAAGTAATTCTGATATGTATTGTTCTAATTTCATTTCGGCTTGCGAATGTATAAAAATACTGAAAACTAAAGTTACTTAAAAGTAATTTTTTCTAAATCCTCAGGAGTATCAATAGCAATTGCTTCGTGTGTTGTTTCTGCTACTTTTATTGCGTAATTATTTTCTAGCCAACGTAATTGTTCTAATCGTTCTTTTTGTTCTAAAGGAGAAACAGGAAGCTGGCTAATCTTGGTTAATACTTCAGACCGATAACCATAAATACCGATATGTCTGTAAAAAGTATGTTCTTTTAACCAATTTTCTTTTGCTGTATTTGGAAATTCAGGAATTGCATTTCTGCTAAACATCAATGCAAAACTAGTTGAGTCAATTGCTACTTTTGGTCTGTTTGGGTTGAAGAGTTCTTCTTCCGTCTCAATTTTTTTAATGAGTGTTGCAATGTCTGTTTTGTCATCATCAAAACATGAACATAATTGATTAATTTGTTCGGGATTAATAAAGGGCTCATCTCCTTGAATATTTATAACAACATCAAAGGCTTTGTCCATTTTTTCTATCACTTCAGCACACCTTTCTGTCCCGCTTACATGAGAAGATGAGGTCATTACAACTTGTCCGCCAAATGATTTTACAGCATTAAAAATTCTATCATCATCAGTGGCAACAATCACCTCAGATAAAGAGCTTGCTTTTTTTGCTTGCTCATAAACTCGCTGAATCATGGTTTTTCCATTAATATCAATTAATGGTTTTCCTGGAAAACGAGTTGAAGCATATCGAGAAGGAATTACACCAAGCACTTTCATTTAATACTGTTTATTGTAAGCATAAAAATAGTTAATTTTACTTACTCATGAACGAACAATTACTATATCATATTGCAATTACTTCAATTCCTAATATTGGAGATATTACTGCCAAAAAATTGATAGCATATTGTGGAAGTTCAGAGCAAGTTTTTAGGGAGAAGAAAAGTGTTTTAGAAAAGATACCTGGAATAGGAGGGGTAAATGCTCAGAAAATTATTACTCATAAAACAGAAGCTTTAGCAATTGCAGAGGAGGAGTTAGTTTTCATTAAAAAGAATGACGTTAAACCTTTATTTTATTTAAATGATAATTATCCAAAACGGTTATTTCATTGTGAAGATGGGCCAATATTGCTTTATTCAAAAGGGGATGTAGAATATAATAACCCTAAAGTGATTAGTATTGTTGGAACTCGAAAAGCTACTGATTATGGTAAAGATTTTTGCAATAAAATTGTGGAAGAATTAGCTCCGCACCAACCTTTAATTGTAAGCGGTTTAGCTTATGGAATAGATGTTTGCTCGCATAAAGCAGCCCTAAAAAACAATTTATCAACTGTTGGCGTTTTAGCTCATGGGCTTGATAAGTTATATCCGTCTCAACATACGGGAGTTGCAAAACAAATGTTAGAAAAGGGAGGGTTGTTAACGGACTATAAAAGTAGAACAAACCCTGATCGAGAGAATTTTCCGAAAAGGAATAGAATTGTTGCCGGGCTTTCTGACTTAACAATTGTAATAGAATCAAGTAAAAAAGGAGGTTCTTTGATTACGGCTTATATTGCTAATGATTACAATCGAGATGTTTTTGCCTTACCAGGGAGATTGGGTGATAGCCAGTCGGAAGGGTGTAATAATATTATAAAAAACCATAAAGCAGCATTAATTCAATCTGTAAAAGATATTGAATATATAATGGGTTGGGAAGCGGAGAAAAAGGTTAAGCAAAAACAAATTCAATTATTTACTGAGCTTACACCAGAGCAAAAAATAGTTACAGATATTTTGTCTAAAAATGAAAAGGTTGCAATAG
>JAESUI010000297.1 GCA_016763135.1 Flavobacteriales bacterium | reverse complement strand
GGGTTTTCAACAAATCCTTCTAAAGGAAGAATTGAAATTAATGGAGAAAGATATGTGTTGATGAGAGCTTCCTCATTGTCTGTAGGGTTTTTAAATATAATTAAAGATTTATATGCAGATAAAGGAGAAAAAGAAGCTTTTCAAATTGGTAAGAATTTCTTGTTTGATGTCTCTCATGTAATTGGTCTGGAAGATGCCAAAAAATTTCATCAGTCAATGAATTTAAAAGATCCTGTTTCAAAATTAGCTGCAGGACCAGTTCACTTTGCTTATACTGGTTGGGCTTATGTGGATTTGTTACCAGAGAGTCACCCTTCTCCAGATGACAATTACTATTTAAAATACCATCATCCATATTCATTCGAAGCAGATTCATGGATTAAAGCTGGAATAAAATCTGAAAATCCAGTATGTATTATGAACTCAGGGTATTCATCAGGTTGGTGTGAAGAAAGTTATGGAATAGCATTAACGGCTGTAGAAATTTCGTGTAGAGCAAAAGGGGATGATAAATGTACCTTTATTATGGCGCCACCTCATAAAATTAATGAATACCTTAAAACGGAAGCAACTATTGCTAATGATGAACCTTATGATGTTCCTTTGTTTTTTGAACGTAAAAAAGCAGAAGAAAAGATAAAGCAATCACTAGCGGAGAAAAATATTCTTTTAAAAGAGATTCATCATCGAGTAAAGAATAACTTGCAAATTATATCTAGTTTGTTAAATCTTCAGTCCAATTACTTAAAGAATGATGATTCTAAAGAATTGTTTAGAGAATCTCAGAACAGAATCAAAACATTGGCTTTAGTTCATGAAAAGTTACATAATTCTTCTGACATTGAATACGTAAATCTAGTTGAATACATTACTTCTATTACAAATCTATTAAGCTATTCTTATGATAAGGAGTTTATTGATATTAACTATAAGATGTCATGCAAAAAATTCAATAAATTTGATATTGAAAAGGCTATTCCATGTGGGTTAATTGCTAACGAAATTTTATCTAATTCATTTAAATATGCATTCCCAATAAGTTGTCAGGACAGATAAATATTGAGTTTAAGAGCACTTCTGATAATTATGAGATGTTAATAAGTGATAATGGAATAGGAATACCTGAAAATAGTGATGTTTTTAACTCTAATTCTTTAGGGTTAGAGTTGATTCATTCATTGGTAGATCAATTAGATGGAGAGGTTAAAATTTCATCAAAAAATGGAACTATATTCCAAATTATCTTTCCACACACATAAAATTATCTTTATAAATAAAGGGAGTATTAAACTTTTTACTACTTTTAATTTCCCAAAAGGTATTTACTAAATTTCTTTTATGGAAAAGTACGATTTATGTGTTATTGGAGGTGGGCCTGCAGGTTATGCTGCGGCAATGAGAGCCATTGATTTCGAGAAGAAAGTAATCTTAATTGAAAAGTCAAAATTGGGTGGAGCAGGAATTTACAACGGTGCTCTATCTTCAAAAACAATGTGGGAACTTTCCACTAGATTTAGAAAAGTTCAAGAAGATTTAGGTAAGAATGGAGAAAGAAAATTGGATATATCTTTTGATGATGTAAAAGCATCTATAGAGGAAGCTGTATTTGATCGGAAATTCCAATTGACTTGTCATTTAAGGATTATTCATGCCGAAACGAATTTAATTACTTATGAAAAGGGAGTGGCAAGTTTTGTTACAGATAAAGAAATAAAAGTAACTAAAGAGAATGGAAAAGAAGAGATTATTTATGCGGAGAATATTATTATAGCTAGTGGAAGTCACCCTAGAAAATTACCCGATGTTGAAGTTGATGAGAAAATTATTATGACTAGTGATGGGATCATGAACCTTGATGATTTCCCTAAAAGCATGGTTGTAGTAGGGGCTGGTGTTATAGGTTGTGAGTTTGCAACTATGTTTGCCAATTTTGGGAAAACAAAGGTTTACCTAATAGATAGAGCTAAACGAATTTTACCCTTTGAAGATGAGGATATTTCTGCGTTAATTTCTAAAAACATGGAAAAAGAAGGGGTAGTAATCCATAGAAAAACTAACCTGAAAAGAATTGAGATTAAAAACGGGATGGTTGAGTATGAAATAGAAAATGAAGATGGAAAAACAGAAGTTATTATAGTAGAAAAAGCTTTATTGTCTGTTGGTAGAGTTCCGAATATTAAACCTTTAAATATCGAAAATGCTGGGGTAAAAATGAGTAAAAGAGGTGTTCATATTGGAGATGTTGATACTCGAACCAACATACCTAATATATATGCCGTAGGAGATGTTTCAGGCAGAATGCCATTGGTTAATGTTGGAGAGAGAGAAGCAAGACATGCTGTGGTTATGATGTTTGCTGATTTCCCAGTAAAACCAATTAATTATGAAAATGTTTCAACTATAATGTTTTTAAACCCAGTTGTAGCTTCAGTTGGAGCTAACGAAAAAATGTTAAGAGAAAAAAATATTCCTTACCGTATAGCAAAAGTTGACTATTCAACTATAGCTAGAGCGATATCAATGGGTAAACCAGAAGGATTCTTTAAACTTATTGTTTCTGATGATAGTGAAATGAAAGTGTTAGGAATGAGAGCTGTTGGGACTCATGCTTCTGCAGCAATTCAAACTATAGCTTTATTAATGTACATGAAGAAAGGAATTGATGAATTAGCTCATATGATTCATCCACATCCTTCAATAGTTGAAGGAGTGCAAGAAGCAGCAAGAATGTTGTTGGGTAAATCTATATATAAGTCTGCTGTGTTTAAGGATAAACTAAAGTGCTATAAATGGAGAGATGGAGTTAGTACTCCGCTTAATATTATAGATGATGATAAGCGAATAAAATATGAAGATATTGCAAGTCATTATAGCAAAGGACACGAAGACTAGAAACTATCCTTATTCATGTTTTTTAAGATAGAGAAAGCTCTATCTACACTATCATCATCAACAACTATAGTAAATTCATGTGTAGTAGAAATAATATCCAAAATATTAATTCCTTCCCAAGCAATTTTTTTCAATATAAAGTAATAAATACCAGAAACATCAGCATTTTCACTCGGTAATTTAATTGTTATTGAAGATAGTCCACTTGTTTCTTGAATAAGATTTTCACCTTTGAATAAGGTGTCAACATCACTATGTTCCGAATCACTTAAGATGATGGTAGTTTCATATACTCCTTGAGAAAAAGCAAAAAAAGTATCTTGTTTTCCTTTAAGCCTTTTTAATAATTCAGCTTGCTTATCTATTATAGTATCAGAATTTGAAAATGTGAAATAGGTAATTTTAGATCTCACAGTTATATCGCCAAGTTTATTAATTACTTTTTTAACCCTTATTTTAAGGTTGGGGTCAAATTTTGGTGAAAGCCTTTTAAGTGCCATGACAATAGCTCCAATCTGAACATCTTTGTGAAGCTCTTCATCAATTTCAGGTTTTATCTGTCTTGATAAAGAAGATAAATTAATAATTCCTTCAGCTAAAGCTTCTTCTAAGAAAGGTGATTTTTTTATTATTTCTTCTACTATTACGTGAGTCGCTTTCATTTTTAATAATTTAACAAATTATAGCCAAATATAATAAAAAAAGTGAATAAGGTTATAAATTTAACAAATTGATAAAAAATTAATTTTCTGAGGATTTAGATTCCTTGATGATTTTACGCCTCCTTGCTATTCTGCGTCTCATTTTAGCTTGCTTGTCAAAAAGTTTGTCGTAAATAAATGAAGCAGGATTCATTATGCTAGGTTTTGGAGCTGTTTTTGATTTATCTACGTAAATGTTGATACCTTTCATTTTAATTCTTTCCTTTTCTTTATTCATAGCTAAAAAAGCTTTTTTAAATTCTTTATATGTGGGCCAAGGAAAAATTTCTACTTCAGCTAATGATATAGAATCCTTATACATCTTAAATTTAATAAGATACTTGCCATTTTTCTTTTGGGGAGCAATGTATTTAATTGATTTAAAACCTATAAAGCTGATTTTCAAAGTATCATTAGGGAAAACAGTAATGTTAAAGTTGCCAATTTTATCAGTTTTTGTTCCAATTCTTCTTGAACTTAATAGGTTTGCTCCAACTAACGAAATATTATTACCACCATTTACAACTGTTCCTGATAGAATATATGAAGTGCTGTCTTGACAAAAAGTTATAGAATTTGTACAAGAGATTATTAATATTATTAAACCTATTTTTTTCACAAGCTTAGTTTTAATAAAAGTAAAAAAAATAAAAGTTGTAAATATTTAAAAAATGTTAAATGATTAATTAGTTGGTAACCGTTTTTTTTCGTTTTTTTATAATGTATTCAAAAATTGTATGGAATATATAGAGTTTAAAGCAAATATTACACCTTTAGAGGTTGGTAGAGATATTCTAATAGCAGAATTGTCTGAACTTGGTTTTGAGAGTTTTGTTGAGACAAGTGATGGTGTAGAAGCCTATATCCAGGTTCAAGAATTTAAGGAAGAGGATATTCAGAAAATACAACTACTGTCTAATTCAGATTTTAAAATTGATTATTCCACAAAACTGATTGCAGACCAAAATTGGAATGCAGAATGGGAGAAGAGCTTTAGTCCAATAAATGTTGAAAATAGGTGTTGTATTAGGGCTAATTTTCATAATAAAATAGATAATATTGAATATGATATTGTGATTGATCCAAAAAT